>JAIOAS010000157.1 GCA_019873725.1 Chloroflexota bacterium
GGTTGGTGGAGGTGAATCGTCGCGTGGGGCAAGGCATAACGACGCCCTTTGGCCCCGGCAGTGAGCAAGACGGTCGCCATGCTGGCCGTCATTCCCACCGCAATGGTGGAAATGGGTGCCTGGATCAACTGCATCGTGTCGTAGATGGCGAGACCGGCCGAGATTTCGCCGCCGGGGGAGTTGATGTAGAGGGAGATCTCCCGCTCCGAGTCGTCGCGATCCAGGAAGAGCAGTTTTGCCACGATTTCGTTCGCCACAAGGGCGTTGATGGGCGTGCCCAAGAAAATGATGCGCTCTTTGAGCAACACCGAGTAAATGTCGTAGACTCGATCGCCCAGGCGGGTATCTTCAATCACATACGGGAACATCGTCGTCTCCTCAAACAGTCACTTCGTCGTTAGTCAAGTCGTCTTGTCGTCAAAAGCTCGGCGCTTGACGAGAACGCTCTCTTCGATCATACCGGATTATGCCTCGGACGTGTCCGGTTCTGGTGATGACGGCGTCTCGACAACCGCCTCTTCCACTACGGTCTCCGGCTCTGCGGGCGCTTCTTCGGCTGCGGTCTCCTGCGCTTTGGCAATGGCAGTGGGATCGACCTCGCCGCGCCCGATCTTTTCGAGATGTTCCAATGTCTTACGGCTCAGGAGGCCCAAGCGCAAGTTATATGCCAGGGGCGAATCAAGGGTGAGAGGCGCGCTGTCGATCCGGTGCGCCTGCCCCATCGCAGTGAGAAAATTGTGATACTCTTGCACCACTTCATCATCACTGACGGTGATGCCCTGTGCCTCAGCAAATTTCCCCAGGACGAGGGAACGCTTGAGATTCATCTCGGCCTGCGGACGCATTTGCTGACGGAGTTGCTCCATCGTCACACCCTGCAATTTCATGGCGTCTTCGAGCGACATCCGCTGGTCTCGGCGGACACGTTTATCCATGTCTTTGATCAAATCGTCGAGTGCGGCTTCGACCATTGCCGGCGGATAACGGACATCAGATTGCGCCACCAGGATGGAGATCAGGTCGTCGCGGTAGAGTTCCTGGGCTTGCCGCTCTTTGCTCTCCAGCATCCGGGTACGGATATCCTGCTTCAAATCTTCGAGCGTCTCAAAAGGCCCAACCGTGCTGGCTAACGCATCGTCAAGATTGGGCAGCACACGCTCGTAGACACCGACCACTTTGACCTTGAAATTGCCTTCCTCCCCGCGTAAGTCTTCCTCACCGAACGTCTCCGGGAAAACCACCGTGAACGATTTCTCCTCATCGGTGCTCATCCCCACCAGGGCTTCGACAAATCCCGGCGCAACGAAAACCGCGTCTTCCTTGAGCACGACTTCGATGTCGTCTTCCTCAACGATAACCTCACCGTCCACAGTACCGAGAACATTGATATGGACTTCGTCACCGTATTCGGCCGGACGATCCAGGGCTTCCAGCATTGCGTGTTCTTCGCGGATCTGCTCCAAGACGGCGTCGACTTCCTCATCTTTCACGGAGACCCCTTGCCAATCCAGGCTCAGATTGCGATAATCGCCCAGCACGGTTTCCGGCGCCAACGGCACGCGGATGGTAAACGTCAAAGGGTCAGGCTCGATCTTTTGCAGTTCACCCGGCCCGTAGGGCTCTACCCCGGCTTGCTCAAGAATCTGCGGATAGATTTCTTCGAGCATGGCATCGGCCGCTTGTTGCAGGAGTGCTCCCTCGCCCACATACTGCACGACTTTGGCGTAAGGCGCTTTTCCCTTACGGAATCCAGGGATGTTGTATTTCTGAGAAAGAACACGGGCAGCTTTCTGCATCGCCTCTTTCACTGCAGATGCCTCAATTTCGACATTGAGAATCGCTTCGTGTGTTGCCAATACTTCTTTTTTGATCTCAAACACGTTTGTACCTCCATTAACAAATCGGACAGATTATAGCACACTCCTGATGAAATACCAATCATAGCACAGGTGGCAAAAAGAAAATATAGGTTTGACAAAACACACTTATAATGCTACAATAAACTTGTTTATAAATACATTCCTTTACTAAATGATCCGACAGACAGGGATCACAGTAGGCAGTCAGGCAGGTGGGGAGACGGCTATGCAGGACACGAGACAACAAATCCTGGAAATCCTAAAACGACGCGGCGAGGTCACCGTTCAAGAGTTGAGTCGAGAGCTGGACCTCACCAGTGTAACGGTGCGCCATCATCTGGAGATTTTGCGTTCGGAGGGCTATATCACCGAACCCGAAATCCATCGCTCCAACCGGCCTGGGCGGCCACGCTATGTCTATCGTTTGACCTCCACCGCCGCGGACCTGTTCCCCAACAACTACAGCGGCCTGGCAAACGCGATGTTGGATACGCTGAAGACCTGTCTCCCTCAGGAAGAGCAACTGCATTTCCTGCGCGAAACCGCCAAGCGTATGGTCGCCAGTGTCGGCGATCTACCGGCGGACCGCGACGCCCGTATGGACAGCGCCCTGGCTTTTATGAACCAGCAGGGCTTCGTCGCCCGCTGGGACAAAGATAAGGACGGTGAGTATTTTATCTACGTCAGCAGTTGTCCTTACCATCACGTCGCGCAAAACCACGGCGAGACGTGCCAGATTGATGAAACCATCATCCGCGAGTTGACCAACGGGGATCCAGAACGAGTCCAATCTTTTGCTTCGCGGGGCGGATTGTGCGTTTATCGGATTCAGTGGCCGAAATAAACAAACCTCACCCATACAGGCGAGGCCCAGGACATCCCTGGGCCTCGTGTCATGTGACGCGCAGGTTAGACGATCCAGAGCTGTTCCTGTGGATGGCTCAGATATTCCGCACCAGTAGCCGTGATGACCACATTCTCCTCGCGGCCAATATAGCCGTGCCCCGGCACTACAACACCCAACTCGATGGCAAAAACGTTGCCCGTTTCGACCACACCCTCGACGGAACTGCCATAGCGTTCCCACCGTGGACCAAGGACGGTCGCACCATCGTGCGCCGTGCGCCCGATGTGATGGCCAAAAGCGTGCATGTACTCAGGATACCCTTCCTCCACCAGCGCCCGGCGGGCTGCCGCATCGACTTCCCACCCTCGAGCACCGGGCTTGAGCGCCGCGCGCCCGGCCTCCAAAGCCACGGTGGTCGCGTCCCACCCCTGCCGGATCGCTGTGGGGATGGTCGCTTCCACGGGAGAACGCACGTACCACGTGCGTTGTAAATCAGAGACGAAGCCGTAATGCGAGATGCCAAAGTCCACCTGCACCAGATTGCCCGGCTTGATCCGCAAGCCGGAGGGCATCGCGTGCCCCACCGCTGCATCGGGTCCAACCGTGACAACCGGGCAGTAATCCCAGTCCCACGAAGCGCCGTATCCGTTTTTGGTGAGAGAGTTGTGCAGGAAATCGGCGACCTCGGTATCGGCCACGCCGGGACGAATATATGGAGAGAGCTGAGCCAGGATCTCTTCCGTGCGCTCGACGGCATTCTTGATGAGCTGAATTTCGGAGGCCGTCTTTCGCCCGCGCAGCGCCGCAATGAGCGCCTCCGCCGAGACCAAACGGTCGGGGTATGGTGTCGCCGCCAGCGTCCGCGAGAGCACGCGGAACATCCCGTAAGTTAGCCCATCTGCCGCCGGATCGCTATCCGAATAGTTGACGGCGATCTGGCGCGGGCGTAGCGCCTCGATCTCCGCAAGCAGGGGCTGCTGAAACGCCGCATCGTAACCGATGACCCGATCATACGCGCCCAGGCGCTCAACGTTGGGGACATCGTAGCGCCCCACGATGGCAACACGGGCGCCGCTCCGATGAATCAGCAACGCCGATGTCCAGGTGAGATCAAAACCCAGGATCAAATCCAGTACCGGGTCCTTCACCTGGCTCGTCTCCCGCACAAACGTGATCCACAGATCGATGTCTTTCTCCTTAAGAATCTCGACCGCCTGTTCCGTCTTCTCTCTTATAATTGCCGTAGCCTCAAATGTCATCCCACTCCAATCCCCCAATCTTCAATCTCTCACGCTACAATCGCTCGCCCGTCAATCGCTCGTAGAGAGCCTGGAATTCCTCATCGGAATAGTAGTAGATCACCACCCGCCCGCCTTTGCGTCCGGTTTTAAGGCGCACACGTGTACCCAGCGCCGCCTCGAAGCTCTCCTCTAATGCTTGCACTTCGGGGAGAGGGGCAGGCTTGGGTTTGGGAGGACGCGCAAACTGCTGCACAAGCGCCTCGACCTGCCGCACATTCAATCCCTGCTGGATCACAATGCGCAACGCCGCGTCCTGATCTTCCGGGCGCGGCAGCCCCAACAGGGCACGGGCATGCCCCTCGGTGATCGTCCCCTCCATCACCGCAGCTTGCACGGCAGGTGAAGCCTGCAAGAGTCGCAAGGTGTTGGCGATTGCCGGACGACTCTTGCCTACCCGCTGCGCCACTTCCCCTTGCGAAAGCCCGAACTCCTCGATCAGTTGCTTGTAGGCCAGCGCCTCTTCCAGCGGATTGAGGTCAGCGCGTTGCACGTTCTCCACCAGCGCCAACTCCAACATCTGCTGCGGCGCAACATCCTTCACGATGACGGGCACACGCTGCAATCCCGCCAGCCGGGCTGCCCGCCAGCGCCGCTCCCCGGCGATCAACTGGTAGCCGCCATCGGCCTTACGAGTGACGATAAGCGGTTGGATGATGCCGTGCTCGCGGATTGAGCCGGCCAGTTCCTGCAAATCCTCCGTCATGATAGCACTGCGCGGTTGATGTGGATTGGGCGTAATCGCCTCCAGCGGCACATCCTGCACGCCGCCGGCCTGCGCTTCGTCCACAGGAATCAGAACTTCCAGCCCCCGGCCCAGTCCTCGTTTTGTCATCGCCATTCTCTCTCCACCTCAAACACATCCCAGACCAAGACAGCAGTATAGCACTTTATACCGACATGCCAAGAGCTTGACAGGGCGGGCAACCACGTTATAATGACGCCCGATTAAGTTTACAATCGAGGCAGGCAAGCCCAAGCGGGCTTGTGGGACAAAGTCAGGAGGTCGCATTATGGCAAAGAAAAAGGGCGTTCGGGTTTTAATCAAGATGAAGAGCACCGAAAGCGGGCACATGTATCTTACGGAGAAGAACCGCCGCAACGATCCGCAGCGGTTGGAAATGCGCCGCTATGATCCCTTTGTGCGCAAGCACGTCATTTACCGCGAGACGAAGTAAGCGCCGTTTCATCCATCACAAACCCGGTACACCTCCACTGTACCGGGTTTGTTTTTAGAAATCGGATATAATCCGTTTCATCCGTTCAATCCGTTGACCATTTTTGAAAGGAGACCGCCATGCCCCTGACCAAAATCGTCTGTACACTCGGCCCGGCTACCGAATCCCCCGAAGTGTTGCGCGGGATGATCCGTGCCGGCATGACGGTGGCGCGGCTCAACTTCTCGCATGGAACAGCCGAAAACAAGCGCCAGACCGCTGCGCTGGTGCGCCGCATTGCCGCCGAAGAAGGCCGCTACGTGGCGCTGATGGGCGACCTGCAAGGCCCCAAAATCCGTGTAGGCGCGTTGCCGCCCGAAGGCGTATGGCTCACGGAAGGCTCGGAAATCACGCTGACCGCAGACCCGGTGCAGGACCCGCTCACGGAAATCCCCTTCCCGCACGCCGACATTATCCCCGATGTACGCCCCGGCAATCAAATCCTGCTAGACGACGGGGCGCTGGAATTGGAGGCCCTGGCCGTCACCCCGACGCGCTTACGCTGTCGTGTCCGGGTAGGCGGGTTGCTCACCTCCAACAAAGGCGTGAACCTGCCAGGTGCGCCGTTGAAAATCCCCGCGCTCACCGAAAAGGACAAACAAGACGCCCTCGTGGCGTTGGAATTGAAGCTGGACTACCTGGCGCTGTCGTTTGTCCGGCGGGCGGATGACGTGCGTCTGTTGGAAGATTATCTCAATGCGCATTGCAGTGTTCCCGAAAAACGGCGGGCCGGAGAAAATCCGCACCATGTCCCCGGCATCATCGCCAAGATTGAGAAGCCCGAAGCCCTGGACGATCTGGATGCCATTGTGCGCGCTGCCGACGCCGTTATGGTCGCGCGTGGCGACCTGGGTGTGGAAACAAGCCCCGAACAAGTGCCTCTGGCTCAGAAGAAGATTATCCACCTGTGCAATCGCCTGGGAAAGCCGGTGATTACAGCCACGCAAATGTTGCAATCGATGATCGAGAACCCGCGCCCCACGCGCGCGGAGGCATCGGACGTCGCCAACGCGATTCTTGACGGCAGCGACGCGGTTATGCTTTCCGGTGAGACTTCGGTGGGCAAATACCCGGTGGAGGCCGTGCGGATGATGGCAAAGATCGCCGAGAGCGCAGAAGGCTCACCGTATTTCCCTTACAATCAACTGCTGGATATAGAGCAAGAAGCCATCGACGCACCCGACACAGCCCGTGCGGACACGAGCATCATCTCCAACGCGATCAGCCGGGCAACGGTGGCGCTGGCGGAAGCGGCCCGTGCGACGGCAATCATCACTTCGACGGAATCAGGACGCACGGCGCGCATGGTAGCGCGACACCGGCCACACATGGCGCTGTTGGGCATCACGCCTTTCGAGGCCACTGCCCGGCGGTTGCAATTAGTCTGGGGCGTGGTCCCGGCGGTGGTGGCGCCCTTCGACAATACCGATGAAATGATCCAGATTATGGTGCATAGCGCAGTCACCCAGAAATGTGCCGCCATCGGCAGCCATATCGTGTTGACGGCGGGGATCCCCTTCACGTTCCACGGGGTCACAAATATGATCAAAATCCATACCGTGCGGGCCGAGGACCTCGACCCTGCGAGTGCATAATGCGAAGAAAAACTCCCGATTTCTTGCAGGAATCGGGAGTTTTTGATGATGCGAGCGGGTTACAAGTGCGGAGCCGACGCGACGGGCATCTGCACTTCACGATCCAGCACCGGTTCGACGACGTGGCTGCCCTGGGGCGCGCCGCAGTAGGGGCAAAGGTTCCAATCCAGTTGCATAATTTTGTTACAGACGATGCAGGATTTCCGCAACTGCGTGTGACAGTACGGGCAATAAAGAAAATCACTGCGCACTTTGCCCCCGCAGGAAGGGCAGGCTTCCGGTTCCTCGATAGCTTGCAGCAGCGCCTCCTGTTCCAGAGCGTGTTCGTAGGCTTCGGTCAGCGTCTCCCGCGGGCGGATGAGGAAATAAACAATCAACCCCGGCAAGGTCAGAATCCCCACCATAATCGTCGCCAGCAGTTGCACAATAATGTCGCGCGTGCGCGAGCGAATGTCGCGGAAGGTCCACAGCACCATCCCAATCCACACACTGGTAAAAAATACCGCCGTCACCAGCGTCAAAATCGTCACAATCTGCGGTAGCAATTTCAATAGATCATCGATCATTTTCGTCTCCTGGAACAGTCAGGTTGTCGTCCGTCTGATAGTCGTGTAGTCTTCAGGCGCGTCATCGGCGCGTAATAGAGTATAATGACGACGTCTGATCCATTCAAGATGGGTGTGTTTCAAATGAGTTGAAATCCAGGGCTGGCGCGGTCAGAGACCGGCCAGAGCAGGCCAGGGCCGGTCTCCGACCGCGCCCCCCAACGAAATGAAACACACCCATGCCATATGCGCCAACCGTGTTGACGTTGCGATTATACCATTGCCCGTGTGGGAAGCAAGGACTTTTAGGAAACCAGGGTCTTATCATGCTTGCTCCGAGGGGAACGCCAGTTCCCCGTCTTACGCTCATAAGAGGCGGATCTGGCGATCCGCTCGAAGCAAAAAGGTCTTACCCTTCTTGCTCCGAGGGGAACGCCAGTTCCCCGTCTTACGCTCATAAGAGGCGGATCTGGCGATCCGCTCGAAGCAAAAAGGTCTTATCATGCTTGCTCCGAGGGAAACGCCGGTTCCCCGTCTTACGCTCATAAGACGCGGATCTGGCGATCCGCTCGAAGCAAAAATAGGGAACTGTGACGAGAATGATAGACTTTTAGGAAATGGCGACGCTGCCGCACAGCATGCAGCTCGAAAATCTGTCAACGGATGGAACGGAGCTTTTTCATTAATCCGTTTCATCCGTTGAATCCGTTGACATTTTTGAAGGAGCGCTGGTCGAGGGTAAAGCATCGGTGGTCGTGCCGGTGACGGCGATGTATCCAATCGGCGTGATTTTGCTGGCCGTCCTGATCCTGAAGGAGGCGCTGACGCTCCGGCAAGTGTGCGGCATCCTCCTTTCATTGGGGGCCATCTATTTGCTAACGGGGTGAGTGATGTCGGTATCTTCAGCCAAAGGGCTACTGGCAATGGGGGTGCTGCTTGCCGTTCTGCTGCTGACGGCCTGCGCGCTCGCCGGCGACCCAACACCGGCGGTATCAGAAACGCCACTTGCCATTCACACAAGTGTCCCTAACCGCACGCGCCAACATACGACCACCCTCTCTCCCTCTCCTTCTCCAACTCCAACGTTCACCCCTACGCCGCTCGTCGTGCCGCCGGCCAATGACATCCCGCGCATCGACTTGTACATCACCCTTAACTACGCCGATAAACGCATGAACGTGACGCAACAAGTCACCCTGGTCAACGACAGCCCCGATGCCTGGGATGAACTCGTCTTCGCCGTTCCCCCGGCCTACCATGCGGGTGTTTTTACCCTGCGCACGGCAGTCATCACCACCACCTGGGAAAGCTACGCCGCGACGACGGTTTTATCGAACACAATGCTGTCTGTCTTAGCGCCGATTCCCATCGCCCCAGGGGAAGCGGTTGCCGTGGCGCTGGAATACGTCCTCGCCATCCCGCCTGTGGATGTCAACACCTGGCTGCCGATGGGCAATCTGGGTGCAGGAGAGCGGCTGATCCAGGCCGGCGACTGGCATGCTACACTCGTCCCCTATCGCGCGGGAGAAGGCTGGCAGACGTGGGAGTACATCCTGGTCGGCGATCCAAACATCTACGGCGTCGCCGACTACGAGGTGACCTTGCGCACCGATACTGCCATTGTGGTTGCCGCACCGGGCTTCGTCAACCAGAGAGGACAGGAACGGCGCTACCGGCTCGACCAGGCACGCTCGTTCGCGTTCCTCGCCAGCCCCGAATACCGGGTGATCCGGGCCAACACCGGGGGGACGCTGGTGCAGGTCTACTTTCTGCCGGAATATGGCGTTGCGGCGCAGGCTGTACTGAAAACAGCGTCGCAAGCCCTGACGCTGTACACGGAACTCTACGGCCCCTACCCCTACCCCAATCTGGTCATCGCTCAAAACGCCTACCACGGCGCGATGGAATACTCTGGCCTGGTCAGCATGAGCAGCCGCGCCTACGAAGGCTATCAAGAGACCCCTGCGGCCGGGTTGATCAGCCTCACCGCGCACGAGATCGCACACCAATGGTGGTACGGGGCAGTCGGCAACGATCAAGTCCACGAACCCTGGCTGGATGAATCCTTCGCCAAATACAGTGAGGTGCTCTTCTACGAGCGCTATTACCCGGATTTCGTCGAGTGGTGGTGGCGGCACCACATCGACAATCGCAATCAGGGCGGCGCGCTCCATAGAACCATCTACGACTTCAGCGACACGGCCACATACATTGATCAACTCTACGCGCGGGGAGCGCGCTTTATGGGCGACCTGCGCGCGCTGATGGGTGACCCGGCCTTCTTCGCTTTCATCAAAGCCTACCGCGAGGCCAACGATGGCCGCATCGCCACGCGCGATGACTTCTTCGCCGCCGTCCGCGCCCACACCGACGCCGATCTGACCCCGTTGCTTGACACCTACTTTCCAGAGCCACAAGTGCAACCTAAATAGCCCAAATTTCGGGAACTTCTTGCAGCCTTCCGGCGTCATCTTTGTAGTGAGAGACACTCACACAAAATCACAAAGGGAGGCAAGACAATGTTGGGCAAGAAAGTTCGTACAGGGGTATTGGTGTTGGCCGCAGTCGGAATGATCGGGTTACTGGTGGGATGCGGCGCGCAGGTACAGGCAGGCGGCGGCGGTCCGGCGGGTGTGACCTACACCGCAGTCGGTGGCGACGTGCCCTATACCATCAACGTCAGCGGTTCGGGGATGGCAAGCCGTACCCCCGACATCGCCGATATTCAACTGGGCGTGGAAACCGTCAACGATGACGCCGCGCAGGCCATCAGCGAGAGCACCACAAAGATGAAGGCCGTGCTCGATGCGGTGAAGGCGCTGGGCGTTGAGGACAAGGACATCCAGACGGTCAACTACAACATGTGGGTCGAGCAGATCTACAACCAGGAAACCGGTATCCCCACCGGGCAGGTGCGCTACCACGTGACCAACCAGGTCAACGTACGGCTGCGCGATCTCACCCAGGCGGGCAAGCTGCTGGAAAACGCTCTGGCGGCTGGCGCGAACAACGTGGGCAGCATCACCTTCGGCGTGAGCGATCCCACCGAATTGCAGAAGCAGGCCCGCGTCCTCGCCGTCCAGAACGCGCGCGCGAAGGCCGATGAGCTGGCTGCCGGGTTGGGTATCCGCGTGGGCCAGGTGCGGACGGTGAGCGAGTATGTCTCCGGCGTCACCCCCGTCCCGATGTATGCGAAGAATACGGTGATGGGCGGCGGCGGGGAAGTGCCAATCGCCAGCGGCTCGTACAACGTCACCGTGGAAGTGCAGGTCGTCTTCGACATCATCCAATAACCGGAGGATTCCTCCGCTTGTGCTGGCAAACATCCAGCACCTCCTCAACCGCCGGGAGATTCCCCCTCCCGGCGGCTGTTTTTTGATTTGTCACCACCGTATGGGCGGTTATAATCAAGGTAAGTACTTTTATCATTGTGTAGCCGGTTGAACAACAAGGATAGGAGCCTGATTCATCAAGAAGAGAGGAGGGCGCAATGCAAGTCAATCACATGCCAATTTTAGAAACGAGCGCGCACAGATTGTTCCCGGGGCTAAGTTTGGACCAGGTCTTCGCGCAACTGCTCTTGGAACGTGCGCAACGCAACTTGATCAAATATCAAACGATGGAACGCGAGTTTAGAGTCAAGTACCAGCAGGATTTCATGACTTTCCGACGAACGATTTTAGAATCAGATCCCGCTTTTGACGTCGAACAGGACTATTTCGATTGGGAATTGGCGGTCACGGGAATAGACGATATGACCCAGGAAATCCAACAACTTAGAACATTGATGGGAACCGATGAACGTCAATGAATGGCTACGGATGCTCTACCAGGCAACTGATAGCCGGGTCTACATCAGTCGCCTCGAAATACTTGATCAGAGCGCATCGTTAATCAAGGCGCGTCTGTACATTTCTACTGACCTCTTTGTGCAGATTTACCGAAACGATCGTTTTGACACGACCAATATGGTTTTGATCTACAACAAAAAACGCATTTATGCGCGTGATCAACTCAATGGAGTCTGGCATCGTCATCCAATGTCTGATCCGGATTTCCATGATAAAAGTGCTGCCGGTCAACAGGCGACAGACCTGGCGCAATTCCTGGATGAAGTTGAAGCAATACTGGCGGCTATGGAGTTACCATAACGCTTATCCCACCTGGACTTAAGCAACCATTCTAACCCAAAGTATGACCACACGACACATTGACGGCTCCCACGGCGAGGGCAGCGGGCAAATCCTCCGCTCGGCGTTGACGTTAGCGGCCATTACCGGCGATACGGTTTGCCTGGAGCACATCCGCGCGAACCGCGAGAAGCCGGGACTGCGCCCGCAGCATCTCACGGCGGTGCGCGCTGCGGCGATGATCTGCAACGCGCAATTGGAAGGCGCAGAACTCAACAGCCAGACGCTCACCTTCACGCCGCAGACGCCCACGCAGGCCGGCGACTACGTCTTCGACGTGAATGACGTGATGAGCAGCGGTTCCGCCGGCGCGATGACGCTGGTCTTGCAGACCATCCTGCTGCCGCTGGCGCTCGCCGACGGCCCCTCGCGGCTGATCCTGCGCGGCGGCACCGCCGTCCCGATGAGTCCGCCGGCCCCGTACATCGAGCACGTCTATCTCCCCACGCTGTTCGAGATGGGCGTCCAGGCGCGACTGGCGCAGCGGCTGTGGGGCTTCTATCCCCAGGGCGGCGGCGAATTGGATGTGGAGATCGCCGGCCGCGCGACGTTGCGCCCGCTCGACCTCACCGAACGCGGCGCGCCAGAGCGGGTGGACGGCGCGGCGTGCGTCGCCAAACTGCCGTCGCACATCCCGCAGCGGATGAGCGACCGGGCGCGTGCGCTGCTCACGCAGGCCGGATTGCCGCGCG
>JAIOAS010000158.1 GCA_019873725.1 Chloroflexota bacterium
TGAACAGATAATCGAGCACACGCAGCAAACGTGCTGCGGTACGTTGATTCTGGAACTGCTCACGGTAACGCTCTCGTAGCGCCAACAGACGACGGCTGCGGGCGATGGCATCTTGGGCTTGAGTGTAGATACCCTGTAAGAAGAAGCATAGCCATGCCTCCCATTCGCCACGTTGACTGACTGCCATCAAGTGTGCGTAGTACGCTTCACGATGGCGTTGGAAGTAGGCGCTTAGATAAAGTAAAGGTTGTGGCAATACTTCCCAGGCGCAGAGCAATAGAACGATTAACAGTCGACCAACGCGCCCGTTGCCGTCGAGAAAAGGGTGAATGGCTTCGAACTGGTAGTGGATGAGACCCAGGCGGAGTAGCGGCGGCAGCACTGGTGGCGCGTGGAGGTAAGCTTCTAAATGATGAAGTGCCTCAAGCATGTCGGGTGGCGGCGGTGGAACGAAAGTAGCTGAGTCGAGAAGGCATCCCGGTGGCCCGATCCAGTTTTGGCTGCGGCGAAACTCGCCGGGCGTTTGCTCTTCGCCTCGCACGCCTTTCATTAAATGGGCGTGCAGTTCGCGGATAAATCGTAGACTAATGGGTAAGGTCTTTAATCGCTCCAGGCCGTATTCCAGTGCTGCAACGTAGTTGTAAACTTCTTTGACATCTTCTGGCCGGTCAAGGAGCGGCAGTTGAACAGCCTCGTAGGCGTAGAGATCGGACAGAGAAGCTTGCGTGCCCTCGATGCGGGAAGAAAGGACAGCCTCGCGCCGAAGGAAGGGAGCAATAAGAAGATGTGGATTTGCCAGGTTACGGGCAAGTCCCTTCAGTTCGCCTAATGCGCTGTCTGCCTGGGAAAGGGCAAAGACCAATTCGTTGGTCCATTCCAATACTGGCGGTAACGGGACGGGATAAAACGCCCAATATTGTTTGCCCGGTACCCGCAACACCCTGCCGACTTGCGGAGCTTGAAAGGCTTTTGGGTCCATAAGACTCCTTATTCACATTTATAAGAATAAGCCTGTGCGTTATTTACATTTTAGCCCTAAATTGTAAATATACCAGATGCAAAATGCTCCTCTGCGCATGGACAATGTAATTTACGGTTGCGTTTGTGCCAAGGATATGCTATACTTTTTTATAGCTCTCCATACAGCATCGGCAATTTAGTCCAGGCGGGATATGACGAATCACAATAGCGACACAGACCTCCAACTGCGTATCTTCCCTCGACAGGATGCAGGCTATCCGGTCGAAATCACCCTGGGACGCCACCAGGTCTTTCCGCGTGGGTACCTCGCGGCGGAGGTGGCCGAGTGGACTTCCGGCGGCGATCCTGCCACGGATGGTCTGGCGCTGCGCGAGCTGCTGCTGGCCGACCCAGTCGTGCGTGAGGCGTGGATCGAGGCGCGGGGACAGGCCCCGCAACGGCGCATCCGTTTGTGGATCGACGCGGGGGCGACCGAACTGCATACCTTGCCGTGGGAACTGTTGCAAGACGAAGGCAAGGTTCTCTCTGCCAGCAGTGACACGCCTTTTTCGCGCTTCTTGCCGGTGAAGTTGCCCTGGCGCGGCGCGTTGGAAGGGCGCACCATTCGAGTCCTGGCGGCGATTGCCAACCCCGATGACCTCGAAGCAGCATACGGCTTGCCGGCGCTCGACGTGGCGCAGGAACGTGCGACATTGGATGCCGTGACCGGCAGCGCCAGCGCCGATGGTTACACGCTCGACATCACGTATCTCGATGCTCCGATCACGCTAGAACGGCTGGAAGCGGCGCTGCGTGGTAGCTATGCCGTCCTGCACTTTGTCGGCCACGGGGCATACAACGCCCGTCGCCAGCAGGCTGTGCTCTACATGCAAGATGATGCGGGCCACACTCATCCTGTCACCGACGATGCGCTGGTCTCGATGCTGGCCCGGCAGGATACGCGCCCGCAATTGGTGTTCCTGGCGGCGTGCCAGAGTGCGACCCGTTCAACCGCCGATGCCTTCCTCGGCCTGGGGCCGAAGCTCGTCGCCGTGGGAGTTCCCGCCGTCGTGGCGATGCAGGACTTCGTCAGCATCGAGTCGGCGCGCAAGCTTAACGGCGTCTTCTACGGGCGGCTCGCGCAGCACGGGCAGGTGGATCGCGCTCTCAACGAAGCGCGCAGCACACTGTTGACCGCCGGACGGCCCGATGCGGCTGTGCCGGTCTTGCTCACCCGCCTGGAGTCCGGCCAACTGTGGGGCGCGGAGGCCGACGCGCGCGGTGAGATGCTCGGCGAGCGTAACCCGCGCGTCTTTTGGGCCGGGCTGATTCGGAACATCCAGACCGGCAAGTGCACGCCCATTATCGGGCCACGCGCGCGCATCCAATGGTTGCCCGATCCTGCCGAGATTGCCCGCGTCTGGACTGCTGAATACGGTTATCCTTTTTCCGATAAAACCAACCCGGTTGGCCTGGCCCAATATCTGGCGGTCAGCCAGGGCGAGGATTTCCCCCGCTACGAGATGCTGGAAGCGCTGCAAAAATTGCTCGAACAGCGCATCCCGGAACCGCTGCGCGCCGGACAACGGTATAGCGGTCTGGCGGAACTGGTCGAAAGGGTCGGCTGGCAATCTTTGTCCGCCGGTAGTCCCAACGACGTCCATGCCGTGCTGGCGAGCTTGAACCTGCCCCTCTATTTGACCACCAACCCGGATAACTTTATGACCGAGGCACTCAAAGCGCAGGGCAAGCAGCCGGTGCGCGAGATTTGCCGCTGGAACGATGCGCTCGAAGGGCTGCCCTCGATCTTCGACGCCGATCCCAATTACACGCCGACGCCGGAGCGCCCGCTGGTCTATCACTTGTTCGGCAATGAAGAGGAAATTGCCTCGATTGTGCTCACCGAAGACGCCCACATGGAATTCACCACCAACATCGCGGCGGATATGAAGCGTATTCACCCCTGCATCTGGGCGGCGCTGGCGAACAGCTCGTTGATGTTCCTGGGCTACCGGCTCAACGATTGGGGCTTCCGCGTGCTGCTGCGCGGTTTGATCGCGCCGCAGCAACAGCGCCGTCGCTTCAAGCATGTCGGCGTACAACTGGAGCCGGATGACGTGCAGAGTGACGACCTGCCTGCCGTGCACGAGTTCATGCGCAGCTATTTTAATGGAAACGAGATCAATGTGTACGTGGGGACAATTTTGCAGTTCATTGCGGAACTGCGAGAGTATTGGGAGGCGGCGAACCGGTGAAAAACAATCCCTATGTCGGCCCGCGCCCTTACGAACGGGCGGATCAAGGCAAATTCTACGGCCGCAACCGTGAGGCGCGCGACCTGCTGGCGCTGCTGCTGGCGGAGCGCACCGTCCTCTTCTATGCCAAATCCGGCGCGGGGAAGACCTCGTTGCTCAACGCCCAGGTGATCCCGGCATTGGAAAAAGAGGGCTTCCGCGTGTTGCCCGTGGCGCGCGTGAGCAGCGACCCGCCGCCCGGCGTTTCGCCCGACGCGGTGGGCAATGCCTTCGTGTGCAGCGTGTTGATGTCGCTGGCGGGCGAAAATGTGACGCTGGAACGTCTGCAGGGCCACACGCTGACCTCGTTCTTGCAGGCGATGTGCCAGCGCCCGGATGCTGAAAGCGAAGGGGACGAACCGTTCCTCCTCATCGTCGACCAGTTCGAGGAGCTGTTCACCACGCACCGCGACCGCTGGCAGGACGCCGAAGGTTTCTTCATCCAGGTGCGTGACGCGCTGGAGGCGCTGCCCGGTATGGGCGTCCTCTTTGCGATGCGCGAGGATTACCTGGCGGAACTCGACCCCTACGTGGCGCTGTTCCCCAAGCGGCTGCGCGCGCGATTTCGCATGGAACTGCTCGGGCCAGAGGGCGCACTGGAGGCGATTGTCCAACCCGCGCTATCGCAGGGCGTCGGCTTCGACGAGGGCGTGGCCGAGCGGTTGGTGGATGACCTGCGTCGCATCCGCGTGCAGCGCAGGCCGGATGACGAAAGTACGGAGGCCACCGCGATCGGCCCGTTCGTAGAGCCGGTGCAGTTGCAGGTGGTGTGTAGCCGTCTGTGGGAAAACCTGCCGGATCAAGAGGACAAACTGATTCAGTGGGCCGAAGTCGAAGAGCACGGGCACATCGACCGGGCGCTGATCGACTTCTACCGCAGCGCGTTGGACGCGGCCCAGGAACAGACCGGCGTCAGCCAGAAGCAATTGCGGCGCTGGTTCGGCAACGAACTGATCACGCCGATGCAGACGCGCGGGCTGGTGTTGCGCGGCCCGGAGACGACCGGCAGCCTGCCCAACGCCGCCGTGGATGTGCTCAGCCGCAACTACATCATCCGCTCGGAGGTGCGGGCCGGCGCGCGTTGGTATGAGCTATCCCACGACCGGCTGATCGGGCCGATCCTCAGTTCCAACCGGGCGTGGGAGGCCAGGCGCCAGACGCCGCTGCGCATCACGGCCAAAACCTGGCAGACGACGAAAGAAGCGGGTTTGCTCTTCAGCGGCGCGGCGCTGGATGAGGCCATCCAGTGGATAGAAGCGCATCCCCTCGATGCTGAACCCTACGAGCGCGAGTTCGTGCAAGCCAGCCGGTTGGCGCAGCAAGCGCTCCGGCGGCGGCGGAATTTGCAGATCGTAGCGGCGGCGCTCGGCGTTGTCGTTCTGGCGTTGATCACCTTCCTGGCGTGGAGCGCGGAACGTAACCGCATGGTGGCGCGTTCCCGCGAGGCGGCGGCAGATGCGCTGGCCTATTCGATGGAGAATGACCAGATCAACAGCATCCTCCAGGCGCGCAAGGGCGTGCTGCTCGGTGACCCCACCTACCGCGACGCTTCTACGCCGTTGTGGCGTCCCCTGCTCGGTAAAATTGATACCCTGCGGGCACAGAACGCGCTGCGGCAGGCGTTGGTGGATTTCTACCCCGCGCAGATGATCGAGGGTCTGCCCGGCAATCCATACAGCGTTGTCTACAGCGCCGATGGCCGCGTCCTCTACGTCGGTAATGATGTGGGGCAGGTTCAGGTGTGGGTGCAGCAGGGCAACCGGTTGGTTGAGGCGACTTCCTACGAGACGCACGGCGCGACTTTTTCTTTGGCGCTCAGCCCCGATGGACGCATACTGGCGGCGGGAGGAGATGACACCCGCGCGAAAATCGGTAACGTGGGTCTGCTTGATCTGAGCAGCGGGCAATGGTTGGACTGGCTCGTCGTGCCGACGCCTGACGGTGTATTTGACGACATCTATGCCGTCGCCTTCAGTTCGGATGGCTACTATCTGGCGACCGGCGGCGACTACGATAGGGCGTGGCGCGACTATTCCGGCGGAATGACCGACGGCATCGTCCGCGTGTGGCAACTGGCGACGCGCGGCGACACGCTGCTGCCGACTGCTGTGCTCACGCTCACCGAACCGACCGCGCGGGTGAGAGGCGTCGCCTTCGACCCCCGGCCCGAGCGCAACGTCGCGCGCGCGATCTACGAGCCGTATTACCTGGCGGGCGGCTCCTTCGACGGTGCGGTGTACATCTGGGCGCTCACCCCCGATGCGCCCGGCAGCGTATCTGCCAGCCTGGCGCTTACACTGACGGGCCATACCGCCGCAGTGAATGCCGTTGCCTACAGCCCCGCCGAGAATGTGCTCGCGTCAGCTTCGGCAGATAAGACGATCCGCATTTGGAACCCACGCACCGGAGAGGCGCTGCTCACGCTGACCGGGCACACTTCCGCGGTGGAAAACATTGCCTTCAGCGCCGATGGGCGCTACCTTATCTCCGGCTCGCGCGATTTGACCGTGCGTGTGTGGGATGTGATGGCGCGCAATCCCAATGCGCTGCTCACGCTGCTGTCCGGCCCCAAGAACGTGGTGACCGCGGTGGCCTTCAGCCCGGATAATCGCTTTCTGGTGGCCGGAACGCAGGATCACGCGCTGCGGGTGTGGAACCAGGGCTTTGTCGCCCGGCAGGGGCTGACCACGCTCAGCGGGCACACGACGCGCGTGCGGGGTGTGGCATACAGCCCTGACGGCGTCCATTTAGCCTCCGGTGATGGCGCGGGTGTTGTGCGCATCTGGGATGTGAGGACCGGCGAGACGGTGCGCCAGTTAGGGCCAACCGGCGGGACGATTTGGAATCTTGCCTACAGCCCGGATGGGCAGTATCTGGTCACGTGTACGGAAGATAACAACGCCTACGTCTGGGATCAGACCTCATCGACGCCAATCGCCGTGTTGAGCGGGCATACCGCCGACGTCGAAGATGCCGAATTCAGCGGCGATGGGCGCTATCTGGTGACCGGCGCCGACGACCACAAGGGCATCCTCTGGAACACGGCTACGTGGAGCGCCGAGGCCGAATTGACCCTTCCGTGGCGGAAATCCCCTGGCTATGTGCAGGCTGTGGCTTACAGTCCAGATGGACGCTGGATTGCCACCGGTTATGCCTCTTCTTCTTACGGAGCCAGTATCGTGCTGTGGCGCGTTGACGTGGCAGGAACGCCCATACGGGTGACGCCGGTTGTCACGTTCACCGACCACGCCGGCAACTACGTGATGGGGCTGGCGTTCAGCCCGGATAGCCGTTACCTGGCCTCCGCTGCATGGGATGGAACGGCGCGCATCTATAGCACCGAAACGCTGACGACGGCGCTCAAAACGCCATTGCATCATCCCAATGACGTGTTCGTGTACAGCGTGGCGTTCAGTCCCGATTACGCTGATGGGAACGGCTACCTGGCGACCGGTGCGCGGGATGGACGGGTGCGGCTCTGGCAACTCATGGATTTCCCCAACCGCGAGCCTGTCCTCGTCGCCGAATTGGGCGGGCATACCGACCTGGTGTGGAGCGTCTCCTTCAGTCCAGATGGTACATATCTGGCGAGTGGTTCGTGGGACCGCACTATTCGCCGCTATCTGGTCCACTTTGAAGACGTGTGGGCTTTGACGAAAGTGTATATCGAAGGCGTCCCCGAAGAACAGATTTTGAGTGTGGAGGAACAGCGATGAACGAAATCAGGTCTGAGACAACGGATCGACTGTATTTCAACGGCCTTAAACCCGACGGCAGCTATGGTCTGCCGCCTAAGACGGTCCGGGAATTGGCCGATCACATCTGGGCCGATCGCAAGCGGGAAAAGGCACTTGCCACACAGCTCGAACAGGCGGTCAAGAACACCGACAAACTCGTGGAGATCGTCAATTTCCTGGTTGTGCAAAGTCTGGCGTGTCTGGTCGGGCAGGGCCTTTCGCGCGCAGAGTGGATTGAAGCATTGGCGCGTCATCTGTTGACGACGATTTTGGGTCCTGACGCCGCCGGCGAGGGCAACGTCCGGGAATTAGCGCGCAAATTGGAAGGCGAGACGCAACAAGAGGTGGAGAAGATTGTCAGGGCGTTTCTCCGCAAGGGCCTTGGGAATCAGGAATTGCGGGAACTACTCCTGCCGCCCAAGACCGACGAGGCCGCTAATTACCGCGAAAGCCTGCGCCAACGGATACAGCACGTGGGTCTGGGGATTATCAGAGATTTCCTCAGCCCGGAGCAGGCGCTGGTATTGGAATCAACACCTGCGGCGCGTGCGGTGTGGCTGGCAAAAATGTGCCAACAACTCCGCGAGCTGCCGATCGAGTCGCTCCGTGCGCTGCGCGAAACCAATAATCTTGTCACCGATTCGATCAGGACGCTGGTGACGAGGTTGCGAGCCGCGCCCGATACCGGCAGTGATTGGCTCTCCCACCTGATTCACGACCTCGATCCCGCACCCCGCCTGTGGAAGTCGATCGCGTGGCCCATGCTTATCGATATCCTGGAACGCAATCTATCGCCGATTGTGCGGCCGGATAGCGCGGAGCAGGTGGATTGGGTGGCATTGCTGGTGGCCTTGAAAGCCTGGGTGGATGTGCTGGTGCAGGCGACCGGGCATCGCGGTCTTGTTCCCTGGGCCAACCCGCTCAGGCTTGAAGAGGCGGGATGGGGCATCATTTTCCCTGCGTTGATGCCGCCAGAGCGGGTCGAGGCGATTCGGGCGGCGTTGCAACCCCTGCTGGCGTTGCGGGAGCAGCAAGCCGGGCCGCTGTTCAAAGTCTATACCGGCGGCGCAGGGTATCGTCCGCGCGAGGACGCCCGCGCCTTCCTGCGCCGGTATGGGACGGAGCCTTCACAGCCCGCGAATCCCAAAGAGACCGGTGTACCCTATTACCTGCTGCTCGTCGGCAGCCCGGAAGAAATCCCCTTCGAGTTCCAGTATAGCCTGGATGTGCAGTACGCCGTCGGGCGCATCGACTTCGATGACATCGCCGGCTATCGTGCCTACGCGCGCAGCGTCGTGGCGGCGGAGCGGGATGACTTTCGCCTGGCGCCCGATGTGGTTTTCTTCCCCGTCGCCAATCCGGGGGACGAAGCGACCCGGCTCAGCGCGCAGCACCTCGTTAAACCTGTCGCCGAGCGCCTGCAAAAGCGCATTGCCGTGGCGCGTTCGGGCGACGAAGGGGGCACTTTCCCCGATTGGCAAGTCACCGTCATTCCCTCGGAGCAGACGACGCGCGCCAAACTGTTGGATATGCTCAGCCGCGACAAGGCGCCGGCCCTGCTTTTCACCGCCAGTCACGGCATGCAGTTCGATCCCGGTGATCCAAAACAGCAGGCGCACCAGGGCGCACTGGTCTGCGCCGATTGGCAAGGCCCCGCTGAAAAGCAGGTTGTGCCCGCATATTATCTTTCCGGTGATGCGCTGGCCGCGCACGCAGACGCCAACCTGTTGGGTACGATTGCCTTCTTGTTTGCCTGCTACGGCGCGGGTACGCCGAAAATCGACGATTATTACCGCCAGGCCTATATGGACAAGGGCGATGTGATTGCCGAGCGCCCCTTTGTGGCCGCGCTGTCCAAGGTCATGTTGAGCCTGGCGCAGGGTGGGGCGCTGGCGGTCATCGGGCACATCGAGCGCGTGTGGAGCCTCTCGTATCTGGGGCCGGAGCGGCGGGTGGGCGTGGGCGAGCCACGCCGCGACGAACACCTGGCCGTTTTCGAGGCCACGGTGGATCGCCTGCTGCACGGCTATCCCGTCGGTGCGGCGATGGATCACTTCGATGTGCGCTATGCGGCGCTGGCGACGGAACTGACGGCGGCGTTCGAATCGATTACTGAGCCGGACGATGACCACCTGACCGAGCTGTGGACGGCCAACCACGACGCGCGCGGCTATGTCGTCCTCGGCGACCCGGCGGTGCGGCTGAGGGTCGCTCCGACGGCAGCGCAGGCCACCCCGCGCCACGACCTGACGTAACTGATCGCCTGCCGTGGCCGGTCTCCGACCGCGTCACCCCAGACCCGGGCGCTCGCGGGCGCGGTCAGAGACCGGCCCGAGCGTCCCGACTCCGCGACTATGTGACCGGCGACTACCCGACTTTACGAAAGGAGCCCTATGCCCGAAACCGAAGAGAAACTCCCTGCTGATCTG
This sequence comes from Chloroflexota bacterium, assembly GCA_019873725.1. Taxonomy (GTDB): domain Bacteria; phylum Chloroflexota; class Anaerolineae; order B4-G1; family SLSP01; genus DSWT01. The sequence continues at coordinate 9,421 of JAIOAS010000158.1, forward strand.
TTGAAAGAAGTTTACGTCAACGGCATCGATGGAACCACAGGCGATTACAGTCTGCCGCCAATGACAAGTGCGGCGCTGGCGAGGGTCATTAAGGGCGAGTCGGCGGCGGAGAATCTAAACGAATTGCAGCTCAAGAAGAACCGTCCGGTCGATTTTCCGGTTTCCGAGGCGGTGCAAGACCCCACCGATCTGGCACAGACAGGCTGGGCCGTCGTCTTCCCCGCCGCGATGGACGAGCACCGCCGCGAGGCGATCAAGGAGGCGCTCAAGCCGCTGCTGGATCATCGCCAGGGGCGGGCGGGGGACCTGTATCGCGTCTTTGAAGGCGAGGCGGGCTACCGTGCGCCCGAAAGCAAGGCCGATTTCTGCAAGCGCCAATCCCCGGAGATCAGGCGCGGGCCGGCCCGCCCGGAGCAGATGCCGTTTTACGTGCTGCTCGTGGGCAATCCGGAAGAAATTCCCTTTGAGTTCCAGTTCCAGCTCGACGTCATGCGCGGCGTGGGTCGCCTCGATTTTGGCGATGACCTGGAGGCGTATGCCCGTTACGCGCAGAACGTCGTCGCGGCGGAGAGCGGCGCGGTGCAACGCCCGCGCAAGGCCGCCTTCTTCAGTGTCCGCAACCCCGGTGATGACGCCACGCTTATCAGTGACCGTTTTCTAACCCGCCCGCTGTTCGCCAATCTGCAACAGCCCCAATTACGAGGTGAGATCCCGCTCAAGTTTGAATGGGAGCTTAGCCTGGTGCCTTCGGGCGAGAAAGCGGAACTGGCGCGGCTGCTCAGCGGACAAGACCAGACACCCGCCTTGTTATTTACGGCGAGTCATGGGATGGTTTTCCCGTCCGCGCACCCGCAACAATGCCGCGAGCAGGGCGCGCTCTTGTGCCAACGTTGGACGTATGGCGCGCCTATTCTGCGTGACGATTACTTCGCTGCCGAAGACCTGGGCGATGCCAATCTGCTGGGGCTGGTGGCGATGTTCTTCGCGTGTTTTGGGCTGGGCACGCCCCAGTTCGATTATTTCACGCATCCACGCGCGACGGCCAGAACGCCAATCGCGCCTCACGGCTTTACCGGCGCGCTACCGAACCGGATGCTGCGCCAGGGCGCGCTGGCGGTCATCGGGCACGTGGACCGGGCGTGGGGACATTCGTTCATCTCGCCCGGCGATAACGTCGAAATTGAAGCGTTTGTCACCGCGTTGCGCAAGTTGTTCAATGGCGATCCTGTCGGCCTGGCGACCGATCCGAGCTTCAACCTGAAGTACGCCGATATGACCACCACCCTCGCCGAAACGCTGCAGGAGTTGCAATACGATCCGGCCTACATCGACGATGAGGAACTGGTGCGGCTGTGGACGGCCAACAACGACGCGCGCAGCTACGCTGTGCTTGGCGATCCCGCCGTTCGTATCTCGTTCTAGGTGCGCGAAGTGCGCTATTTCTTGAAGACTTCGATGGTTTTGTAGCCGGTCTTACCGTCTGGTCGGGTGAACGGCTCGTCGAACGTGAGTAAGCCTTCTTCGATGATGATCTTGCACTCGATCCCGCCGGCGGTGCGCTGGATGTAGGGCGACCCATTTGGCCGTACCCGGTACACGTAGCCTGTGGGCAAGGGATAGTATTTCGCCAGGTCGGCGATGGTTTTGATGTCTGGATCATCGATGTGATTGTCCCCTTCGGGGAAACCGGGGTAACTGCGTTTTCGGACGGGGGCATTTGTCTGTCCCATTCTCTCCTCCTTCAGCGGCATCGTGTAGTCGTTAGTCTCGGTAGATCCAAAAATGCTCCACGGGGATCGTCAGATCCCCGTTCTGGTCTGGATCGCCAGATCCAGACCAGAAGAAATTGGATCTACTGAGTCTGGTCAGCGGGGCGGCAGTTTGCTGTGGCAAAATACCGCACCCGTTCGGAACTTCAGCGTTCTGCTTTCGGTAGCAAGGGGCGCTTGTTCGGCATGCCTGGTCGGCGCGGATACTGCGGCGGCGTAGCGGCGACCTTGTCCAGGATGACGAGATAGCGCGTTTCGGCCAGACCGCGCAGTTCGATGGGCACGAGCCGCCGGACGCGCCCGCCCAACTGCTGGATGGCCCATTCACCACGTTGAACTTCGGCGGGTGCGCCTTCGCCTTTCTGCGCCAGGACGCGCCCCCCCACTTTCACCAGCGGCAACAGATACTCCGCCAGGATGGGCATATCGGCGACGGCGCGGGCGATGGCCCAGTCGTAGTGCTCGCGGTGTTCAGGCTGCTGGCCTAATTCCTCCGCGCGCCCCTGTTTGATGGTCACGTCGTGCATCTTTAAGTGTGCGGTCACGTGTTCCAGAAAACTAACTTTTTTGGCGGTGGCTTCGAGCAACGTGAGTTTCATTCCCGGACAGAGCAGTTTGAGCGGCAAGCCGGGAAAGCCGGCCCCGGTGCCCACATCGATCACCTGCTTGCCGCTGAAACGCTCGCCGCTTTCGAGCGCCTGAAAGCAGGAGAGGGAATCGAGAAAGTGCCGCACTTGAATGCCCACGTCGTCGGTGATGGCGGTGAGGTTGAATTGCTCATTCCATTCCACCAACGCGCGCTGGTAAGCGCCCAAAGCCTCCAAGTGCTCCGGGGTCAGGCGAATCTGCAAATCGCGTGCACCTTCGATTAACTGCTGCATATCACCCCTTCTATCCAGGGAATTTCTTCCATTATACTCGATAGTGAGGGTAGTTGGCAATGC
>JAIOAS010000159.1 GCA_019873725.1 Chloroflexota bacterium
ATGCAGGTACAATCCAGGCAAGTTCATATCGCGGGGGCCGGTAGAGACGTTCAATCTACCCAAAATAAGTCGCAATCTCCCCGCGTGCGCAGCTTGAATGCCTGCTTTGGATCCGGTGAGGAAGAATTTTTCCAGACCTTTGTGCTTGAAATTCTTGATCACAGTTCTATTATAACCCGTAACGTCGCAGGTTACAAGTCGGGTGGACGAAGATCTGTTTGAGTGCCCGCGCGAATTTCCACTAACGTCTCAGAAATTCGCATCCATTGGCGAGATTCGCGGTTTGTCTCTCCCCCGTGTTTTTCCGGCGCGCATTAAGGCGTGGCCCCGGTGGGCGTGGGTTGCGGCGTGCGGATTTCGTAGCCCGTGCATTGCCTGATCCAGAGAGTGGCATGGTCAGAGACCGGCCACAGCGAGCATTGCTACCGCCGGATTTTTCTCGATCAGCACACGCCTCATTCGTTCATTCGTTATTCGTTCATTCGTTCCATCCTTCGTAGCCTCTGGCATTTCCACCAAAATGGGCTAAAATCCAGACATATTTAAGTGTGGAGGAGCTATGTCCAAGTCCAAGAAACGTACAGCAGCCAGGAAACATTCAACCGTGACGCAAAAGCGTCCCAGCACGACCTCGGCGGCCAAGAAGGTGCCGACGACCAAGAAACCGGCCTCGTCTAGCTTGAAAAAAGGCACACCCGCCCAAACGCAAAAATGGTGGTGGATCGCCGGCATCGTGGGAGGGGTAGCCTTGTTGGTGATCGTTTTGGTGCTGATTTTGAATCAGGGCAAGCAGGCGACGTCGGAAACGCCTACCGCCACCACGGCGCCGGCGGCTGCCAATCCCAATATGCCCGCCGACCCGGCTCTGCGGAACGGCATGTACTCGGCAGTGCCCCCGCTGACCATCGATCCAACCAAAAAGTACATTGCCACTATCGAGACGGAGAAAGGCAATATCGTCGTGGAGTTGTACGCCGATAAAGCGCTCCTGACGGTGAACAACTTCGTCTTCCTCGCGCGCGAGGGCTTCTACGACAACACCACATTCCACCGCGTCATTGAAGGCTTTATGGCCCAGGCCGGCGATCCCACCGGTACGGGGACGGGCGGGCCGGGTTACAAGTTCGCCGACGAATTTGATCCAAACTTGAAGTTCGACGGTGCCGGTGTATTGGCGATGGCGAACGCCGGGGCTAACACCAACGGTAGCCAGTTCTTTATCACCTTTGCCGCGACACCGTGGTTGGACGGCAAGCACACTATTTTCGGCAAGGTCATCGAGGGATTGGATGTGTTGTTCTCGATCAGCCCGCGCGATCCTCAGACGGCGACCACGCCCGGCGACCTGATCAAGACCATTCGCATCGAGGAGCGGTAGAATAGATGAAAGTGGCTGACCTGTGGCGACGAGCCTTGATGACCGTGTTTTCCGCGGTGTTGCTGGTGGGGTGCGCGACATCCCCTGTCACGCAGTCGCCGGCCACCCAGATGTCGGCCACCCGGATGCCGGCCACCCCGACGCCGATGGCGACGGCTACCGGTGCTCCTGTCAAGGCAACGGACATCGTTAGTGTGACTTCCGAGTCGTTCCTGGGATTGACGGGAACGCCGTACAACGATGGTGCGACGACCGTGCGCTATCCTGGCCCCCCCGGAACCCGCTGGTTCCCCGCGTTGGGCGCCGAGGATGCGCCGGTCACGGTAATGGAATTCAGCGAAATCTTCTGCGGGCACTGTCGTGCCTTCAACATTGAAAGTCTGGAAAGCCTTCTTCAGGACTATGTGGCGACAGGAAAGGTGCGTTACGTTGGTCACATGATGGCCTTCAACCGCGCCGAATCGCAAGAATATCTGGCGGCGGCGATGTGCGCCGCCGAGCAGGGTCGCTACTTCGCCTACGAGCACGCCGTCTTTGTCGGGATCGCCGCCGGGAAGTTCGACCTTGCAGCAACGGCCCGCGAAGTTGGTTTGAACATGGAACAGTTTACGGCGTGCAAAGCCGAGGAACGTTACGTCAATGCGGTCCTGGATGCGTCGAGGGCGGCTTCTCAGCGCGGTATCACTGCCACGCCGACATTCTTGGTCAACGGGCAGCCAGTGTTGGGTAACGACCCCGCGACACTCCGGCGTCTCATCGAAGAAGCGTTAGGGGGCGGTGGCCCCACCCAATTCACAGAACAAGGAGCTATACCCATGCCGAAAAATCCAGCAGATCGCAACAATATGTATACCGCGCCACCGGCGATGGTGATTGATCCAACGAAGCAGTACTTTGCCACGATTGAGACGGAGAAGGGGAACATCCGCCTCGAGTTGTACGCCGACAAAGTCCCCAACACCGTGAACAACTTTGTCTTCCTGGCGCGCGAGGGCTTCTACGATAACACGACCTTCCACCGTGTCATCGCCGACTTCATGGCCCAGGCGGGCGATCCCACCGGAACCGGCCGCGGCGGACCGGGCTACCGCTTCGCCGATGAGTTCGACGCTACACTCCGCCACGACGGCCCTGGCGTGCTGTCGATGGCCAATGCCGGCCCCAACACCAACGGCAGCCAGTTCTTCATTACCTTTGCGGCGACGCCGTGGTTGGATGGTCGGCACACGGTCTTTGGCAAAGTCATTGAGGGACTGGACGTGCTGCTGTCGATCAGCATCCGCGATCCCCAGACGGCGACCACACCCGGCGATCTCATCAAGACCATTCGTATCGAGGAAAAATAAGCGGATATGCCATGAGTTTTACCTCGGATTTTCCCCTTCATGCAGCGCATGCCAGACCGGCGGAGCATGAAGGGGAACTGTTCCATTGGCTTGAGCGCCTGCTGTACTATCAGCCCGCGCTGTTGGTGTATTTGCGGGACTTACTGGAGGTCGTCACTGCCTACATCCCCATGACCGTCGCTGCGCCGATGCTCGAAGTGCCGGTATCCGGCCCCATCGCCCTATCGCTCGAGGGGACGGTGATGTTCGCCGATATCGACGGCTTTACGCCTCTGGCGGAGCGCTTTTCGCAGGCCGACTCGGCCGAAGGGGCCGAGAAGTTGACGGACCTGGTGGATCGTTTCCTCGATATTCTGATCCGCATCACGGCGCAATACGGCGGGGATTTGCAGAAGTTCGGCGGCGACGCGGGAATGGTGCTGTTCCAGGGCGAACAACACGCGCTGCGGGCTGTGGCGGCGTCGCTCGAATTCCAGGCCGTGATGAAGGCCGAGATGGGCGAGGTGGAGACGCCGTTCGGACGTTTCCCGCTGCGCGTTGCCATCGGCATGGGGAGCGGACGCATGCTCGGGCTGGGACTGGGCGACCGTGCTGGCCGTGAGCTGCTGCCCGTTGGTCAGCCTTTGGCGAGCATGGGCCGCGCGCAATGCGCCGCGCCGCCCGCCGAGACGGTTATCGACGTCAGTACCTACCACGCCTGCCGGGGAATGATCGACTGTGTTCCGCTTGGCGACGACCTGTATCAGGTGCTGGCCTTGCGCGAGAAGCCTTCTGCCCACGGTGTCATGGCGCTCCCCCAGCCCCCCCAGGTGGAGGAGCGGGATTTGCTGGTGTGGTTCCTTTCCCGCCTGGACGCGCTGACCCCTTACCTGGCGCCGAGCCTGCTGGAACGGCTGGTCGCTGCCCCCACGCTGGATCGCATCCGCATGTGGAGCGAGCGCCGTTGGGTGACGGTGATGATGCTCGCCGTGACCGGCCTGCCGGATCTGCTGCCCTATTGGGGCGACGAGGCGAAATTGCAGCAGGCCATTGCCAAGCCGAACGCCGCCTTTATTCAGATCCGTGATGCTATCCAACGCTACGACGGCATCGTCAACAAGATCGCCGTGGCGCCGAGTGGCGCGTATATTATGGCGCTTTTCGGTGCGCCGCGTGCCCACGAGGATGATCCCCTGCGGGCTGTGCTGGCCGCTCTTGAGTTGCAGGAGATGTTCGGGGGGACGCTCAGCTTCGGTATCAACACCGGCTACGTCTTTGCCGGCGACGTGGGAACGGCGCGCCGCCGTGAGTACACGGTCATGGGCGACGAGGTTAACCTGGCCGCGCGGTTGATGTCCAAATGCGCTCCGGGTGAAATCTGGCTTGGTCCGAGCACCTCCGGCCACCCTGCGGTAACGCGCCGCGTCGCCGGCGAATTTGGTGCGCCCACCCGCTTCAAGGGCAAGGCCGAGCCGCTGGCCCCCTTCATCGTGCGCGGACTGCGGCAGGTCTTCTTGGGCGCGCCGGCTTCGGAAATTCCCCTTGTGGGGCGCGCCGACGAGTCTGCCCGGCTTGCGCGCGTGTTGGATGCAGTGCGCAAGGGCGAGTCCCATGCGGTGCTCCTTCACGGTAGCGCGGGTGTGGGAAAGAGTCGGCTGGTGCAGGAACTGACCCGCCTGGCGCAAAAGCGTGGTTTCGCCGTGCATATCGGTGTGACGCCGTCGTATGCCACGCACTTGCCGTATGCCGGGTGGGATGCGGCCCTCACCTCCCTCCTGGGATTGGACGCGGTCTCGCCGGAAGCGCGTCAGGCGACGCTGGAAACGGTGCTGGAGCGTTATGGCGTTGCGCCGTGGGCCGCCCTGCTCGCGCCGCTGGTGGGATTGACTGTCTCCCCTTCGCCGGACGTGCTCGCGTTGCCACCGACGATGCGCGATACACAGCGCCAATCTATGTTCCTCGAACTGTGGCAGCAGGCCGCGCGCGAACAACCACGCTTGTTGATCCTTGACAATGTCCATTGGATGTCGCCGGCCTCGCTGGAAATGCTCGACATTCTGATCAATACGCCGATCAGCGCGCCGTTGCTGCTTGTGGCGACGTACCGCGATGAAACCGCCACCTCTTCCGCTCCCGTGCTGCGGCGCTGGTCTGCGGATGAGCGGGTGGTGGATTTGCCCCTTGGCCCACTGCCCGCTGAAGCGATGAAGACGCTAGTCCAGCGCCTCTTCGAGGACATGCCGCTGCCCGAAATTGTTACCCAGTGGGTGGCGGAACGGAGCAGCGGCCTGCCCCTGTTCGCCACCGAAGCCGTGCGGGCGCTGATCAACTCCGGTGTTTTGCGCCGGCGCGACCATTCCTGGGAACTGACCGGCTCGTTGGAAGATTTCCCGCTGCCCGATATGGTCTACGGCCTGATCCAGAGCCGCATCGACCAACTCTCGCCGCCCGACCGACACTTGCTGCGTGCGGCGGCGGCTGTCGGCGATGAAATGACGGTCCCCACGCTGGTCGCTGCCTATGGGGAGGAGAGCGACACGGCGGTACGGCGGCGGATTCCGCAACTGTCGCCTTTCGGACTGGCCCCGCGCGATGTGGAATGGTTGGTCTTTCGCCAGCCGCTGGTCCGCGAAGTCGCTTACCGGGGGCTGCCACACCGGATCCAGCGGCTCATCCACCAAAGGCTCACCGAGTATCTCGGCTATTACCGCGAGAAAGCCGCCCCCAACTGGCTTACGTTGATGGCCTATCACGCTTACGAGGCGCGCATGTGGGAAGAAGCCGTCGCGGTGAACCTGGAACTGGGACAGCAGGCCGTGCGTTCGTATCTGGCAGTGCAGGCGCGCCAGGCGCTCGAACGCGTGTTGGAGGCGGCGGATGCCGGCGGGCTGGCCGTGCCGGAGGCGCGCTTCGAGGCGCACCATCTCCTGGGCGACACGTTGATCAGCTTTGGCGATTATGACACCGCGCTCTTTCATCTGAACGCCGCCCGCGCCATGCTACCTGCCGAACCGGAGAACCCGGACGACATCGCGCGCCTGGCGGATCTGGACTACCACGAAGCGACGGCGCTGGAAGCGCGGGGCGATTATGCGCCTGCATTGGCCGTGGTCGAGCGTGGTCTGGCGCGTTCCGGCGTCGAGCGGACGTTGGGCGGCGCGCGCCTCTATTTGATCGGCGCCGACCTCTTCCGGCGGCAGCAGGATTACGAGAAGGCGCGCGTGTGGGCGACGCGCGCCATCGCGCTGGCCACGCGCTTTCCCAACCAGGAAGGCCAACACGTGCGCTCGCGGGCAACGTATATGGTGGCGCTGTTGGCGTCTTTGCAACGGTTGAAGGGGGCCAAAACGGATGAAGACCGGGAGTAAGCGCGGGTGGCGCGCCGTGTTATTTGTTGCCGTGGTGTTGATGTTCTCCGGGTGTCATCTGCCGTTGCCGGATGGTGTGTCGCCGAAGCTCCCCGGACGTTTATTGGCGGCGTCGCTGGGGGGAGTGCTGGTCGCCGGTGCATTGCTCATTGCCATACTGCTCTTGTTCACGCGGTTCAAAACCCCTGAGGCGCATCGTGGGGAGAAGCCGCGCGTTACCTCCGGGCCCAGGAAGGCAAATGCCGCTGCGCTGGAGGCGTTGCCGGAACGGACGTTGGTGGGCGATGGGCGCTACCTGGTGCTCAACGTTCATACGGCTGCGGAGACGCCGGACGCGCTGCAGAACAGCTACACCGTGCGGGGCACAACGCCGCTCAGCCGCTGCCCGTATTGCGGCGCCCCGATTGGTGGCGAAGAGCCCCGCACTTGTACGCACTGTGGCGCCGATTTGCGTGGGATCACCCTGATCTATCCGAAATTTCTGATGCGGGAGACCGTGGATGCGCAGACGTTTCAGGCTTCGGCGGAATTAGCCGCGTTGCGTTTGCGCCATCCCGCCCTGATCCTGCCCGAGGACGTTTTCACGAACACAACGTTCGAGCCGCCGCGCCATTATCGCATCGAACCCGTCTTCAAGCGGGCGCATGATGTCTCGTCCCCCCAACCTGTCGAGAAGGTGCTGCAATGGGGTGTTGCGTTGGCGCAGGGGATGGCGTATCTGCACCAACACTACGTTGTCCTGCAAAATATTGACCTCGAGCACGTTGTGCTCGGCGACAGCATTGCGCAGCACGTGTGTATCGACAATGTTGTGCTGTTGCCGCGTGAAGTTCACGCCCAGGCCGACATCTATTTTGCGGAGAATGTCCGGGCGTTGGCGACTTTGTTACTCGCGCTCCTGGACACCTCACTCGACAGTACATCATCGGAGGAGATAGCACTCGCCGAACCGGTGGTCACACTGCTTGTGCGGGCGCAGGAGAGGGGCAAGACGGCTGATGTGTTTGCCGCGGGGCTTGAGAGCGCGCTGCGGGGTCTACATGCGCCGGAAAATGTGCGCGTCCGGGTGGGGATGCTTACCGATGTGGGCCGCATGCGCACGGTGAATGAAGACAGCGTGTTAGCTCTTGATCTTACCGAACGTTTCGTGGCGTTAGGCTTGCCGGTGGGGGTGTACGCCGTCGCCGATGGGATGGGCGGCCATGCCGCGGGCGATGTCGCCAGCCGGTTGACGATCCAGGCGATCCAGGAGACTGTGGATAGTCTGCGTTTGGAGGCCGAGGGGAAGCTGCCGGATGCCCGCATCTGGCTGGAACAGCTTGTGACGGCGGCCAATCAGGCCGTGTATAACCACCGCCGGACTGCCGATAGTGACATGGGATGCACCGTGGTCCTCGCGCTGGCGATTGGGGGACACATCACCATCGCCAACATCGGTGACAGCCGCGCTTACTGGCTGTCGGCGGATGGGGCGACGCAGGTTACAACCGATCATTCACTTGTCGAGCGGTTAGTGGCGGCGGGACACATCACCGCGCAGGAAGCGCGTGAACATCCGCGCCGCAACGTCATCTACCGGGTGGTCGGCGACAAGCCCAAAGCGGACTTCGATCTTTTTGAACAGGTACTCGCGCCTGGCGAGGCGTTGTTGCTGTGCTCCGATGGGCTGAGTGGGATGCTCCCCGATGCACGCATCTGGACGCTGTGGCATGGGGCGCCTTCACCGCAGGCGGCCTGCGAACAACTAGTCGCGGCGGCAAACCAGGCCGGTGGCAATGACAATATCAGTGTGATCGTTGTTCAAGTTGATGCGCTTGAAGCATCGCAGTCGTGATTTTTCTCGCTGATCGTCGCTGATGAGGGGTACTGACTGCTGCACGTAGAACGTGAACTTTTCTCAAGATGTGATATAAGAGGAGTGTGGTGGACAACGCCGGCGCAGGTTGCGCGCTGAATTTTCGCTTGCGTATCAGAGCCTCGCAGAGTCGGAGTAGCCATGATTGAAGAAAAATCGATCCGCCGAAAAGATATTCTGGTTGGTCTGGCGATAGGGCTGGGCGTTTTGCTCTTCGTGTTGGTCTCCGTGTTCTTGCTGTTACGCCCTTCACCTGAACCGGAATCCGGCACCCCGGCTGTCACTCTGACCTTCGTGCCTTTGCCTACCGCCACGGGAATGTCGGGGGAAACCGGAACCACGGGGGTGCCTTTGCCCACGCCCACGCCGGGAGTGGAACCATCCCCCACGCCCACGTCGGTCACGTACTACATCACCTACACCGTCAAATCCGGGGATACGCTTTCCGGCATTGCCTATAGCTACGGGATCTCCGTGGCGGCGTTGGCGGCGGCCAACGATCTTAGTGGCGATGTCATCTACCCCGATCAGGAGTTACGCATCCCGCTGGATGAGGCGGCGCTGGCGGCCCTCACGGCAACGCCGACGCCCTCTGCCGAGGAGAGCAACAAAGTCGTCTATACCGTCAAGGCCGGCGACACATTGGGCGCGATTGCCAAAAGCTACAATGTCACCGTGGACGAAATCATGACCGCCAACAATTTAGACTCTGATGTCATCCGCATCGGCCAAAAATTGACGATCCCGGTGCCACCCCCACCTCCTACAGATACCCCGACGGCTACATCGACCCCGACCGCGACACCCACACCGACCATGACCCCGACGCCGACATGGGAGCCGTCGACGCTGGACGGTGATTTGAGCGTCGCTTATCCGGAGACAGCCGGACCGCAGCGCTTTACCTTGCACTACCGCGCGGGTCTGTATGGGATAGAGAACATCGACGCAGTGCAAGCGATGGTCGTCAAGGGCATGGCGCACATCGAAGCGACCTTCCGCGCAACACTCCCTGGGACGTTCGACATCTACGTAGCGGGGACGGCCTTTGCTGCGCCTCATACACTGCAAAGGGGAATCACCTTACCGGCAGAACGCCGCATTTTCTTCCTGCACGATGGTACGGGGACAGCGGAGGATCAACAGTACACCCTCACGCGCGAGTTGGCGCACCTCTACGCCTGGCATGTGTTCGGCCCGCCTGCTTCTACGCTGGAGCGTGAGGGGTTTGCCGTTTACATGGGGATGACGGCGATCGCCGGCTCTGATCATATCCCGTTGAAGACCTTCTGCGCGGCGTATCAGCAAGCGGGGAAACTCCCGCGTGTGTCGCGCCTGTTGCGTTTCGAGAACCAGATCGTGGATTTGCAGAATTACTACGCGGCAGGCTGCTTTGTGGAATACCTCATCGAAACGTATGGGACGAACAAATTCCGTGCTGTCTATCGCAGCGGCGATTACGAGAGCGTGTACGGCGCGTCGTTGGAGGCGCTGGAAGCGGCGTGGATTGCGGATATTGAGGCCAACGCCGTGCCTATTCCCTTTGAGCCTGGGGCGCTGGTCAACGCGGTGGCTGTCGTGGGGCGCACGTACACGACGCGGCTCGCCAACTTCCGCGGCACGGCGGCCCAACGGTCAGCCTACCAGACGTTGGATGTCGCCCGTATTGCCCTCCTCAAAGGCGATCTGGCGACGGTGAACGAAAAACTGGCCGAACTGCGCTAATATGCCCTATCACCGCCCTGACTACCCGACCAACGACTAATGATTAACGACTAACAACTAACGACTACCAACTACCCGCCCAACGACTACCCGACTACCCGACTAACGACTAACGACTACCCGACTAACACCTATCAGACTATCACAAGAGGACTCACATGGATGATTTAAGCGGTCGCACAATCGGTGGTTATCCATTGACCGAACGGATCGGCCACGGCGGCGCGGCGGTGGTCTATCGCGCGTTTCAGCCTCAACTGGAGCGCTGGGTGGCGGTGAAAGTGTTGCATATCGAAGACGCCGGTGGGCAACAATTCCTGCGCCGCTTTCGTCGTGAAGCCCATGCCATCGCCAGTCTGCGGCACCCGAACATCCTCAACATCTACGACTATGGCGAGGATCAAGGCTATGCGTTTATCGTGATGGAGTACGTCGAAGGCGGCTCGTTGCAGGCGCGCCTGGAAGACACCCCTCTCGATGGCACTGAAGCGCTGGCGTTGATCATTCCGGTGGGCGAGGCGTTGGCTTATGCCCATTCCAAAGGCATCATCCACCGCGACGTGAAGCCTGGCAACATCCTGCTGGCCCGCCCGGATTGGCCCTTGCTGGCCGACTTCGGCCTGGTCAAAGTGGTGGACATGGCACAGAAGGCGGGAGACACGTCTCAACGATTGATGGCAGCGCAAAAGCTGACCGTCCCCGGCTCGATTTTGGGAACGCTGGCTTACCTCGCGCCAGAACAGGCGGCCGGGGAAGAGATCGATGCGCGCGCCGACATTTACAGCCTGGGCGTGGTCTTGTACGAGCTACTGACCGGTCACTTGCCCTTCCCGGCGCTGTCCGACGCATCTGTGGTGCGGTTCGGTCAACATGAATCCTTTGTCCCGCTGCGCTCGTACAATCCAAACCTGCCGGCCTCTTTGGAGACGGTGTTGATGCGTGCCTTGGAACGCGATCTGATGGTGCGCTATCCGCGCATGGATCTCTTTGTCAATGACCTCAAGCAGGTGGCACAATCGCTCAAACTGGCGGCCCAGGCTGCCCATCCGGTGACGGCCCGCATGGAGACCATGCGCCTCGACGCGCAGGAAGCCGTGACCGGCCCGCGTTTGTTCATTGCCACATCGGGAGTGGCGCTCTCGATCCCCTTGCGGGACGAAGTCGTGGTCGGGCGGACGGACCCCATGCTGCCGCAGCCGCCGGACGTCGATCTACAGCCTTATGGCGGCGGCTCGGCCGGCGTCTCGCGGCACCATGCGCGTTTCCTCCGCCGTCCCGAAGGCTGGTTCCTGCAAGACTTGCAGAGCACCAACGGCACATACCTGAATGAAGTTCGCCTTCTGCCCCATCGCCCTGTCCGGCTTAATTCAGGCGATCTTGTGCGCTTTGGGCAGTTGACGCTGATTTTCGAGGAAGGCTGATTGCTCTAACCGGGCCTGCGCCAACCGGTATTTTTGTTAGAACAAAGCCCATGTGAAATGTGGGCTTTTTCTTTTTTAACCAATTTTTCTAACAGAATTTATATGCAAAATTTCAAAAAATCCTGCTTGCATTATTGTGGAATAGCGAGTAGAATAGTTCTGGACACCGTTATAACTTTTCGGGTATGAGAAGGCGGGAAACATACAACGACAATGACGCCAAAAGCGTGTCGGAATTCCCGTTGTTGCGTGGTCGCCGTTGACGGGTCGAACGGAACATCCAAGCGGCGGGGCGCTCTGAGACTACCCACCGCTGAAATGTTGGATCAACGCTCATGAACTTAGCAAATAGAAGCATAGCCTTCGTTACTGTTTTCACTCTCGTCATCGCGCTTTGTGTTCTGTTTTGGGGTTGTACCAGCAGGACGGTTGACGCAGCTGATAGAATTGAGCTGTGCAGAGGGGCTGATGTTCAGCAACTCGACGTAACTTCTACAATATCGGAGACATTGCTCTTCACGCACAGTGCCTATTTGCCATTGGTTGGCAAAAGTTTGCAGCCTCTCATCGGGACATTGAAAAGTAAATATGTGTTTGTTGAACGGCAAACATTTGTGGAATACAGTGGAAACTGCACATCTCGAGTTGTGACCAGTCTGCCAGTTTATACTTTTTATCCTGATACTGGAATACTTATGATTTATCCGCCTGATCCGGCCCTCAAACTTCAATTAGACGATATGGGATATGTTGGGTGGTGGATTGGCGGGGGTGGCTATTACGTCAACTACATACGAAGGTTTCAGCGGCTTCCTTTTTCCACCAATGGTTTGACTTTGACTACCATGCTTGAAGACGGGACTGTATTTTTGGAGTACATGACGATGACACTCACACTGATGCCGGGAACAGAATGGCTACGGCGCACAGTATCTGAAACGACGATGTGTGTTTTTACAAATACAGAGCGCATCATCAATTACAATTTCCAGGAACGTGACAATATCGTGTATTACAATGGG
>JAIOAS010000160.1 GCA_019873725.1 Chloroflexota bacterium
TGCATCCTGCATCCTGTATCTTACATTCTGGAGGTTTACTATGCCTATTATTCGCAACACCGAAACTGGCCCTACCAAGCCACAATTCTCCGTCGGCGTGAACGTCATCCTCGTCGGCAGCAAGAAGATGACGGCGGCGCAGCAGGAGAAGGCCCTCACCGTGGACAAAGTGCGCGTCCTCATCGTGGATGCGGACGACCCGGAGAACGTCCTCGTAGACGAAGTCGCGCCCGCCCGCGAATTCAGCACCGGCTCGGTGGGATATGGGTTGAATGTGCGCAGCGCGGAATTCAGGAAGTAGCCGCACCTGCCGACAACGAATTGGGGAACGAATAAACGAATATAATGAATCGGGGAAAGCTCGACCAGGGGAATTGTTTGTTTGTGGCCCGGAATCAAGGACGGGAGAGCAGGCGAGTGGTTGGAGGTGAATGATGGAACGACGGATGAGCGCGGCAGAGGTGCAGGCGCACTTCGACGAAGTGTTGAAGTATGTCAGCGAGCAGCAGGAGCCTGTGATGGTCGAGTGTGATGGGGAAGTGGTAGCCGTTATCATCTCTATCGAAGTGTACGAAGCATACAAATCCTGTATGACCGAACAGCCATAATTCAGCGCGCGTCTTAAGGAGGTACACGATGACTATTCCCGCCGAAGCCATTATTGCCGGCGGCAAAGCTGTCGCCTGGCTGTGGGACAAGTACGGCAAGACGTGGGTGGATAAAGCCGCCGACGATTTCAAGAAGAAGTGGGCCGAGGTGCAATGGGTGGAGGCCGCCCAGAAGTACCGCGCGCGGATGCTCGAATTGCACGGCACGCTGCGCGTGATCGGCAAGCCGCAGCCGGTCTCCCTGGAAGGCGTCTTCACCGACGTCTTCATCCTCGATAAACCCAACGCTTTCCGCCGCTTCGATCTGGCGCGCTTGCGCGAAGACCCCAACGCGCTGTACCGTGCCGAGCGCATCAGCGGTCTGCGCCTGGTGACACGGCCCGATGCGCGCAGGCTCTTTATCCTGGGGCCGCCCGGCGCGGGCAAGACGACGTTCCTCAAGTACCTGACGCTGCAAGCCGCCCAGGGCAAGTTGGATAAAATCCCAATCTTCGTCGGCCTGAACGAGTGGAGCGAGAGCAACCTGGACTTGCTACCCTTCATCGCGCGCCAGTTCGAGATTTGCGCCTTCCCGGATGCGGCCGCCTTCATCGAACATATCCTGAAAGAAGGCGACGCGCTGGTGCTCTTCGACGGCCTGGACGAGGTGCGCCAGGAGGCCGACCGGCGCGCGCGCGTGGTCAAGGTCATCCGTGACTTCAGCAATCAGTACGCCAAGAGCCAGGTCCTGGTGACGTGCCGCGTGGCCGCCACCGAGTACGAATTGAGCGACAAGTTCACCTACGTGGAACTCGCCGATTTCACAGAAGACCAGATGCGGGCCTACGCGCGGAAGTGGTTCCACGATGACGCCAAGAAAGGTAAAGCGTTCGAGGCCGAGTTCTTCGACAAAGGCGAACATCGCGGCCTGCGCGAGATGGGCCGCACGCCGCTGCTGCTGGCGATGCTGTGCCTGCACTTCGAGGAGACGCAGACCTTCCCCCAACGGCGCGTGGAGATATATGAAGAAGCGCTGGACGCGCTGCTCAAGAAGTGGGACGCGACGCGCAACATCCGCCGCGACGAGGTTTATCGCAAGCTCTCCCTGGGGCGCAAGCGTGAATTGCTGGCGACGCTGGCGGCAGAGACGTTCGAGAAAGGGGATCTTTTCTTCGCCCAGGAAGACCTGGAAAAGCGGATTGTGGCCTTCTTGCGCACCCTGCCGCCGGCCGACGTGGACGAGGACATTGACGGCGAGGCGGTGCTCAAGGCCATCGAGGCGCAGCACGGCATCCTGGTGGAGCGCGCCCACCGTATCCACGCCTTCGCGCATCTGAGCTTCCAGGAGTATTTCACCGCCAGGTACGTGGTGGAACGCAACGCGCTGCCGCGCCTGCTTACACCGGAGCGCATCCACGATCGCCGTTGGCGCGAGGTTTTGCTGCTCACCGCCAGTTTGCTATATGAGGCGGATGACTTCTTCACGTATTTCTTCCGCGCGCTGGAAACCGGCATCCGGCGAGATCCGCCGCTGGTAGACTTGCTGCGCTGGGTTGACGCCAAAGCGCAGCCTTTTGCAGGACAATACAAAATTAGCGCATTACGTGCACTTTATGTCTATCTCGCCCGCGCCCTCGCCCTCGCCCGCGACCTCGACCGCGACCTCGCCCGCGCCCTCGCCCGCGACCTCGATCGCGCCCTCGCCCGCGCCCTCGCCCGCGCCCTCGACCGCGCCCTCGCCCGCGCCCGCGCCCTCGACCGCGACCTCGCCCGCGCCCTCGCCCTCGCCCGCGCCCTCGCCCTCGCCCTCGACCTCGACCTCGCCCTCGCCCTCGACCGCGACCTCGCCCGTACCTCCCCCCCTCCGGGACTCATTTTGGATGTTTGTCTTGCTGATGTATATTTTATTGCTTTTTTGTTTTATTATGTATATCAATTTGAAAATATGGCAGCGTATATTCCTGATTTTGCTGCCTATCTGCGCGAGGTGGCCTCGTTAGCAAAGCGGGCGCAGGAACCCCCATTGGCAAAGGCGCTCTCTACCCTCCAGGTCCCGCCCCCAAACGCGCCGAAGGCCGCGAGGGACGCCTTTGTGCGAGCGGTGGAGGCTTTGCTGGCGCACCGCGACCTGCACCACGATTTCGATTTGAGCGACGCGCAGGTTGACAAACTGGCGAAGTACCTGGAAGCCAACCATCTGCTCGTGGCGTGCCTGAATCTGGCCCGCGTCGCGGACCGCGCGGGGATCGAGGCGCGGATTTTGCAGCCGCCGGAGATTGCCGACAACGAATTAGAGAACGAATAAACGAATTTAGTCTTGCGAAGGTGCATGCATGGGTGCGCATGAGCCTTCGCAAGGCTTTCGATGTGAAGTGTCACTTGCCAACCGCCCTGGTTTTCCCGTAAACTGTGAGCATGGCAACAGTTCGATTGGGCCTTTTGTCAATGGGTAAACTGTAAGCTCCAGACCCGCTTGCAGCTTTGCCCATTTTTTATTTCGATTCGACGGGGAGGGCATGCATGGCGCGATTGCACGAGTATCAGGGCAAGGCTTTGCTCAAACAGTTCAAGGTGACGGTTCCCCAGGGCCGCGTTGCGGCGACGCCGGAGGAAGCCCGCGCTGTAGCCGAGGAAATCGGCAAGCCGGTGATGGTGAAGGCGCAGGCGTGGATCACGGGGCGGGCGAGCGTGGGCGGCATCCGCAAGGCCGCCACGCCTGACGAGGCAGCAGAGGCGGCGCGGGCCATTCTCGGCCTCAAGGTGAAGGGCTTCACCGTGGAACAGGTGTTGGTGGAGGAGCAGGTCGACATCGCCCGCGAGTTCTACGCCGGCGTCATCGTGGATGACCGGGCGCAGGCGCCGCTGGTGATGTTTGCCGGCGTCGGCGGCACGGGCATCGAGGACATCGCCAGGGAGCATCCCGACAAAGTCGCTACGACGCACGTGGACATCGAATTCGGCCTGCAAGACTACCAGGCCCGCGATCTGGTGCGCAAAACGGGCATCCACGGGACGTTGCAGCGCGACCTGGGCGCGTTGCTGGTGCAGCTCTACGATGTGGCGCGCACCTACGAGGCCCGCGCCGCCGAAATCAATCCGCTGGCGTTGACCGCCGACGGCAAGCTCGTCGCCGCCGACTGCCGCATCACCGTGGACGACTACGCCGTGTTCCGTCACAAGGATTTGGGTATCACCATTGCCCGCGAGTACGACCGCCCCCCGACGCGATTGGAGAAAATCGCCTACGACGTGGAAGCCGGCGATTATCGCGGCACGTTTTACTTCATCCAGATGGCGGAGGATTTCGGGCCGGGCGAGGGCTACGTTGGTTTCCACGGCGCGGGCGGCGGCGGCTCGATGATGAGCATGGACGCGGTGTTGCGCCAGGGTTACAAGCTGGCGACCTTCGTGGATACCAGCGGCAATCCGCCCGCCAGCAAAGTCTACCGCGCGGCGAAAATCATCCTCGCCACCGGGCCGATTGACGGCTACTTCGGCTCCGGCTCCGGCGTCGCCAGCCAGGAGCAGTTCTACTCGGCGCGCGGGCTGTTCAAGGCGTTCCTCGAAGCGCAGTTGGCCGTGCCCGCCGTCATCCGGCTGGGCGGCAATGCGGAAGATAAAGCGGTGGAAATCCTGGAAGCGCTCAACGGGCGCATCCCTGCGAAAGTTGAGGGGTACAAGAAGGATGACTCGCCGGATTTTTGCGCGGCGCGATTAGATGCCTTGATTCAGGAAGCAAGGGGCAAGAAGCAAGAAGTGCAAATTACGAATCACGAATTACGAATCACCCAACCACTCAATCACCTAACCACCTATTCGTTTGAGACCGTTACTGGCGGCACCGTCACTTACGATCACGCCATTTGCGCGACGTGCGAGAGCAAGGTCTGCATCGAGGCGTGCGCGATGAAGATTCTGAAGTTGGACGAGGCAGGTTGTCCGGTGCTGAATATCGCGCCGGCGGATGCGAAGAAGGGGCGTTGCTCCGAGTGTCTTGGCTGTGAGGTGGATTGTTTGTTGTATGGCGCGGGTGGCGGAAAAGTCACCCTTCCTATTCCGGGATTGGATGCGTAGGAGAAATACGATGTCAATTCTCATCGATCAGACAAAGCGAGTTCTCGTGCAGGGCATTACGGGCCGTGAAGGCGCAGCACGGACCAGGTTAATGGTGGACTATGGTACGCAGGTTGTCGCCGGCGTGACGCCCGGACGCGGCGGTGAATCGGTCGAAGGCATTCCGGTGTACGACACGGTCGTCGAGGCGTGGGAGCATGTGGGGCCGATTGACATCAGCGTGCTGTTCATCCCCGCGCCGCTGGTGCGGAGCGCAGCATTGGAAGCGATCGATGCGGGCGTGAAGCTGCTCGTCATCGTCCCCGACCGCGTGCCGATCTACGACGTGCTGGCGATTGCGAAGCGCGCCAAATCCGCCGGAGCGCGCTTCGTCGGGCCGAACACGCTCGGCGTGCTCAGCCCGGATAAGGGCGTGCTCGGCATGATCGGCGGGCGGGCGGCGGCAGCGCGGGAATGGTTCTTCCCCGGTCCGGTAGGGGTGGCCTCGCGCAGCGGCGGGATCACGTCCTCGATGGCGTACTACCTGGCGCGGGCGGGCATCGGTGCGACGACGCTCGTTCACGTGGGCGGCGACGCGGTGGTGGGCCTGCCGCATCCCGACGTGATGCTCGAATTCGAGCGCGACCCCGACACGAAGGCCGTCGTCATGTTCGGCGAGATCGGCACGAGTCAGGAAGAGCGCGTCGCCGACCTGATCGAAGCGGGCGCGTTCACCAAGCCGCTGATCGCCTACATCGGCGGCAAAGCAGCGAAGAGCGGCACGCGCTTCTCGCACGCGGGCGCGATCGTCGAAGGTGGACGCGGCACCTACGAGGGCAAAGTGGCCCGCCTGCGCGAAGTCGGCGCGACGGTGGTGGAGCAGTTTATGGACCTGCCGGGCGCCACAAAAGCGGTGTTAGCGAAGCTGTAGACGGTAGACAGTAGACGGTAGACGGGTCTTGAAGCGCAAACCCTGTCTACTGTCTACCGTATACCGTCTACCTGAAAAAGGAGATGGAAATGACCGAACAGACATGGACACAACCAATTACGAAGATTGAGCCGAACAAGGTGGCCGTGCGCGGGTACCGGATCGATGAGTTGATGGGGCGCGTGCCGTTTGCGCACGTGGTCTATTTGACGCTCAAAGGGGAGATGCCTACCGAGGCGCAGGGGCGGGTGATGGACGCGATCCTCGTTTCCAGCGTGGATCACGGCGCGACGCCGCCCTCGACGCTGGCCGCGCGGACGGTGGCCTCTGGCGGTGCGCCGCTCACGGCGGGGATTGCGGCGGGTGTGATGACGATCAACCGGTATCACGGCGGCGCCATCGAGGGCTGTATGCAGGTGCTGCTCGAAGCCGTAGCGCGGCAACGCGCATCCGGCGAGGACGCGCTGACAACCGCCCGCGCGTTGATGGCGGATTACCGCGCGCAGAAGAAGCGGGTCCCTGGTTACGGGCACCGCGTCCACACGGACGATCCTCGCGCGGCGAAGTTGTTCGCCATTGCGGAGGAAGCAGGCCTTGCCGGGGATTACGTGGCGATGGCGCGCGCCCTCCGTCAGGCGATGCGGGAAACCCTCGGCAAGGATTTGCCGCTGAATGTGGACGGCGCCATCGCCGCGTTGCTGTGCGAGATGGACTTCCCGCCGGAGATGGGCAACGGCCTCTTTGCCATTTCGCGCATCGTTGGCCTTACCGCGCACGTCTTCGATGAAATCGTCAACCAGCGCCCGATGCGCGAAATTTCGCCGACGGCGCATACGTATAGTGGACCGGAAGAACGAACCTTAGCTTGAAGTCGTTAGTCTCGTAGTCGTTAGTCATTGTCTGCTGACTAATGACTATTGACTTCGGACTAACGACTAACTGGAGGATATGATGCGTGACGAATTGCTCAACACAATCCCTGAATTCAACTTGATCGCTGACGCGGATTTGCGCGAGCGGACGATTCAAACATGGGAACTAGGGATGCGCGAGGGCGGGTGGACGCTGGCGGCGCTGGCGCGGATGCCGTTCTCACTGCTCATCAACCCCTGCCCGGTGAACTTCATCGAGCATACGCGGGCCGTGGCACAGATCGCGATTAAAGCGGCGGAGGTTTTCACCGACCTGTACGGCGACCGTGTGCCGGTGAATATGGACATTCTCATTTCCGGCGGTATCCTGCGGGATGTGGGAAAGCTGGTAGAATATGAGGAACGCGAGCCGGGCGTCTTCGTCCAGACGGCGGCGGGGAAGATGCTGCGGCACCCCTTCACCGGCGTGGAACTGGCCGCGCGCTGCGGCCTGCCCGTCGAAGTGCAGCACATTATCGCTGCCCACGCCGAAGAGGGCGAAAAGGTGAAACGCACGACGGAAGCGACGATTGTGCATCACGCGGATTTCATCAGCTTCCACGCGGTGCTGCGGTTGGGGCAGGGGAAGAATCTTGAATCAAGAATCAGCGAATCGCCATCCCGATGAGAACATAGTACTATGTGAACACCAATGGGTAGAGCTGGGCGCGGACGCCGTCTACTGCTGGCGGCGGCAGTGCCGGCTTTGCGGAGCGATTGAAGGACAGGAGCACACGCTGGTCGAGGCGGCGTACACCGTCGTTGGGTGTTGCGCGCATCCGTATGTGTGCGAGGGATGTGGGTATATTCCGCAATGAGGTAACTTATGCCAGGACAAACCATCATCCAGAAAATCTTTGCGGCGCACACTGCGCCTGACTCGTCTGTAAATCCCGGCGACATCATCTGGCTCGATCTGGATGTGCGCACGGCGCGCGATTTCGGCGGGGCGAATGTGGTCAAGAACTACCGCGAGCACTACGGCGACGCGCCGGTCGCCGATGCGGCCAGGACGTTCTTTACGTTCGACCTGGTTGTGCCGCCGAGCAACATCCCCTATGCTAACAACCAACAACTGTGTCGTGAGTGGGCGCGGACGCAGGGCGTGCGCGTCTTCGACGTGAACGCGGGCATCGGCTCCCACGTCGCCATTGAGGAAGGGCTGGTGCAGCCCGGCAGCACGTTCGTCGGCACGGATAGCCACCTTAACATCCTCGGCGCGGTGGGCGCGTTCGGGCAGGGGATGGGCGACCAGGATATCGCCTTTGCCTTCAAAACCGGGCGCACCTGGTTCGAGGTGCCGCCGACGATGAAGGTGATCCTCAAGGGCAAATTGCGCCCGCCCTGTACTGCCCGCGATCTCACGTTAGCCGTGATGCGCGCTCTCGGTTCCAGCGGCGCGTTGGGTCGCGCCATTGAATTCTACGGCCCCGCGATTGCCGCCCTCGACCTCGCCGGTCGCATCACCCTCGCCAGCCAGGTCACGGAAATGGGCGGCATCATCGGCTTCCCGGTCACGAATTACGAATCACGAATCACGAATCACTCCCCACTCCCTACTCCTTACTCTTTACTCCTTACTCCTTACTCCCTACTCCCTGACCCCGACGCCGACTACATCGAAACGGTCGAGATCGACATCGGCGATTTGACGCCGCTCATCGCCTGCCCGCCGAGTCCGACGAACGTGAAACCGGTGCACGAGGTAGCCGGGCGGCGCATCGACAGCGTTTTCCTCGGCTCTTGCACCAACGGGCGCTTTGAGGATTTTGCCGCCGTCGCGGAAATCGTGCGCGGCAAGCGCATTGCGCCGCACGTGATGGCGACCGTCGTCCCGGCAACGCGCCGCGTCTACGCGCAGATGCTCGCCTCGGGCGTGCTGCAAACGCTGTTTGACGCCGGATTCATCATCAGCAACCCCGGCTGCGGCGGCTGCGCATCGGGCCACCTGGGGATGACGGGCAAAGGCGAAGTGCAGGTCAGCACCAGCAACCGTAACTTCCCCGGCAAACAGGGCGCGGGCGAGACGTATCTTGCCAGCCCTGTCACGGCGGCGTGGTGCGCGCTCAAGGGGGAGATTGCGTTGCCTTTAGCAGGGCGATTGTGATAGAAAATCAGGAGACAATTTATGGAAAACGTTCTGGTACAGCACATTGTCAGCACGCCTGACGTTTTTGGTGGGAAACCACGCATCCACGGTCATCGTATTCGCGTGATGGACATTGTGACCTGGCACGAAAAGCGTGGGTTATCCCCCGATGAGATTCTGGATTTGTATCCAGGGCTAACGCTGGCAGATGTTCACGCAGCATTAGCTTACTATTTTGATCATAAGGCTGAGATCGAGTCCGACTTTGAGGACGAAGCCGCGTTTGTATATGAGCTGCGTCCGCACTACGCATCCGTACTTCGTGAGAAACTAGGTGACTGAGCGGATTCGCTTTTATTTCGATCAGCATATTCCTGGCGCTGTGGCGCGGGGGTTGCGGCGACGTGGTGTAGAAGTACTTACCGCCCAAGAGGCCGGTCGCTGTGGCGACATAGATTCAGAGCAGCTTGCGTTTGCATATGAGAATGGATACGTGATTGTGACTTTTGACAGCGACTTTCTTGCTTTGGTTGCCAGTGGGATACCGCACAGCGGCGTTGCTTTCTGTCCCGCCACAAAGTACACGATTGGTGAATTGATCTACAATTACTCCTTGTGCATGATGTATTGGATATAGACGATATGCACAATCATATTGAATTTTTGTGACGAGAGTTGCAATGACGATCGGACGCTTCTACGGCGGTATCGGCGCCGTCATCTGGTCCCCGGAAAAACAACGTTACCTGCTGCTGCGTCGGGCGGCGAACAAGGATTTCGCGGCGGGCGTGTGGGAATGTGTGACCGGGCGCGTGGACCAGGGCGAAGGGTTCGAGGAGGCCCTCCACCGGGAGGTGCGGGAGGAACTGGGCGTCACGGTGCGCGTGTTGTGTATCTTGGGGACGACGCACTTCTACCGGGGCACGCCTACGCCGGACAGCGAGCTGATCGGCGTGGTCTACCTTTGCGCTGTGGATAATGCGGATGCGGTTCATACCAGCACTGAACACGATGCGGCGCGCTGGGTCACGGCGCAGGAGGCTGCCGGGGTGCTCACGGCGACCGATCTAAGCACGCAATGGATGCGCCGCGTCATCGAACGCGCGGAGACGGTGCGACAGCAGTTGCCGGCCGCCTTGCTGCACTATTACCGGCAAAATGGATTCGAACTGGGGTGAACGATGAAACCGACACACATCACTGGACGTCTCTGGGTGCTCACCACACCTGAGGGTGTGCTCTATGACGACATTGACACCGATATGATCTTCCACAACCGCTATCTGCACATCACCGACGTGGCGCAGATGGGGCAGTACGCGCTCGACAACCTGCGCGGGTGGGAGGATTTCGCCAAACGCGCGCAGCCCGGCGACATCGTGATGGCGGGCCGCAACTTCGGGGCAGGCTCGTCGCGGCAGCAGGCGGTGGATTGCTTCCGCGCCCTGGGCATTGCGGCGCTTATCGCCGAGAGCTTCGGGGCGATTTACAAGCGCAACGCGATCAACAGTGGCCTGCCCATCGTGAGCCTGCCCGGTTTGGCCGACAATGCCTCCGCTTTTCACAGCGGCGACACCGTCAGCGTGGATTTCGAGACGGGAACGGTGGTTCTCAACGGCACGCAAACCTTCGCTGCGCAACCGTTTTCACAGGTGCAGATGGACATTTACCAGGCAGGGGATTTGTTTGCCTACGGCAAACAGATCGTGTAGGTGCGATTTGGTAATCGCGGTTATAATCGTTCTCGGACAAGCGCATAATATGCGGTCTGATCCAGAGTACATTCGATAGCGGCCATAAATTCTTTGCGGGAGAGGCGCATTTGCTGCGCCATTTTCTGGATGTGAAAATCGCTCAACTCACGCGCGCCGTGCGACATAAAGGTGCGCGCCACAAGTTGACCGTCCAGGAAAAGCTTGTAAATGCGATGGTGCGAATCTTCGACGTCGAAGGCGAACTTGCCGGATAGCGCCGTGGCGACTTTGCGAGCAGGAAGTGTGGTCATGGAACGTTCGAAGCTGCTTCAAGCGCACGCAATTGGGTCAGGTGCTCGGCCAGATAAGGCGCTAGATGGTCAGCGTGGGCTTCCAGGTCGGCGCGATATTCCTGCAGCGCAATGCGATAATCCTGACGCGCGGCTTCCAGCGAGTTGCCTTCTCCGTAGAGATTGAAGAGGTCATCAGAGACGAAATACCTTTCGCCGGTAAAGTGGATGGTTACGGGGACGCCTTGGACTTCGCTGCGCACGCCATTTTCGGTCAATAACGTGACCAGATCGGTGTACTCGGATGCGGGTATAATGGTTACCAATGGTTGCCCCCGGCGCTCAACGGTGTAGCGTTCGTGCCCGTAGGCGACTTCGTTGATCACGTTGCTCAACTTTTCACGCGCATCAGATATGCTTACAGTGGGACACATCGCGTCCTCCTGGATGTCGAATTGTACAATTTGTACTTATTGTAATGTTTGTGCTTGTATTTGTCAATGTTGCCAATTTCCATTTCTAATCCGCTTCATCCGCTAAATCCGTTGACCTTTTAGGAGACAGACGATGGGACATACCTTTGCCGAAAAAGTGCTTGCCCGCAAAGCCGGGCTGGAAAGCGTCGTGCCGGGGCAGATTGTGACGGTGCGGCCCGACAAACTGCTCACCCACGACAACACGTCGGATATAGCGCGCAAATTCCGCGAAATCGGCGTGGCGAAAGTCGCCAATCCCGCGATGCACGTCATCGTGTTCGACCACGTCACACCGGCGGCCAACGAAACGTATGCGATCAGCCACAAAGCCACGCGCGCGTTCGTGGCCGAGCAGGGCATCGAGGCGTTCTACGACATCGGCGAGGGCATCTGCCACCAGGTTTTGCCGGAGAAGGGGCACGCCTGGCCCGGCGCGGTCATCGTCGGCAGCGACTCGCACACGCCGACGCATGGCGCATTCGGCGCGTTTGCAGCGGGCATCGGGCGCACCGAAGCCGCCGCCGTGACGGCCACCGGCTCGATCTGGCTGCGCGTGCCGGAGACGCTGCGCATCGTCCTCCACGGAGCGCTGCCGCCGCGCGTCTCCGCCAAAGACATAATCCTGCGCATCATCGGCGACCTGCGCGCCGACGAGGCGGATTACTGCTCCGTGGAGTTCGCGGGCGAGGCGATTCGCACGATGAGCATTGCCGGGCGGATGGTGCTGTGCAACATGGCCGCTGAGATGGGCGCGAAGAACGCCGTCGTCGAAGCGGACGAGACGACGCTGGAATGGCTGGCCGGCCGCACACCCTGGGACGCCGAGACGCTGCGTCGTTGGGCTGCCGAGTTCCGCAGCGATCCGGATGCACCTTTCACCCGCGTCATCGAATACGACGTGAGTGACCTCGCGCCGCAAGTGGCGAAGCCGCACACCGTCGATAACGTCGCGCCGGTCACGGAGGTCGTGGGAACGAAGATCGACCAGGCGCTCATCGGCACCTGCACCAACGGGCGGTTGGAAGACCTGGAGGCAGCGGCGGAGATTCTGCGCGGCAA
>JAIOAS010000161.1:0-7207 GCA_019873725.1 Chloroflexota bacterium
CCGTGACCGTTAGCAGCGCGCAGTTTGGCGTTTCACAAAGCATCGCCCACCTCACCGTCGAAGCCAACTCGCGCCTGAACCGCGCCACCATCGCCGACCTCACCCGCGAAGAAAACCTGACCGTCCTGCTGCACATTCGCGGCGATGACGTCTACATCCCACCCGATCCCACGCACATCCTCGCCCCCGATGACGAAATCGTGGTGCTGGCGTCAGAGGAAAAACTGCGCGGATTGGAGATTGGGTGATTGAGGATTTGTTGATTGGAAATTCACCGACCTTCGGCTTTGGACTAACGACTACGAGACTGACGACTGAGGACTATGATGAAACAAGGCATCCACACCACTGCAATTCATACGGGAATGGAACTTGAACCGCGCGACGTGACACCGGCAATCCACATGGCGAACACCTATCTCTTCGAGAGTGCGGAGGAAGCAGCCCACGCCTTCGAGACGGAGGGACAGCCCATCTACACGCGC
Organism: Chloroflexota bacterium; assembly: GCA_019873725.1. Taxonomy (GTDB): domain Bacteria; phylum Chloroflexota; class Anaerolineae; order B4-G1; family SLSP01; genus DSWT01. The sequence goes on from JAIOAS010000161.1 coordinate 486, forward strand.
TGGGGCAATCCGACAATTGAGGTCTTGGAGCGCAAAATCGCGGCATTGGAAGGCGCGGAGAAGGCCGTGGCAACGGCTTCGGGCATGGCGGCGGTCAGCAGCGCACTACTCGCGGCACTGCAAGACGATGGTCCCAAGCACGTCGTCGCCACAACGGGGCTGTACAGTGGCACATTCCACTTCGTCACCAAAGACTTGCCGCGCTTTGGCGTACAGACGACGCTCGCCGAGGCCACCGACCCGGCAGCGTTCGAGGCCGCCATCCGCCCGGAAACGCGCGTCATCTACCTGGAGACGCCGGGGAACCCCACCCTGGCGCTGAACGACATCGCCGCTATCGCCAAAATCGCCCGCGCCCGCGGCATCCTCACGATTATCGACAACACTTTCGCCACACCGGTGAACCAGCGGCCACTCGACCTGGGCGTGGATGTCGTCGTCCATTCGGCCACCAAGTTCCTCGGCGGGCACGGCGACGCCATGGGCGGCGCGGTGGCGGGGCCGGCGGAGTTTGTCAAGCGCGTGCTGCAAGGACCGGTGCGCAACTTCGGCGGCTGCATCAGCCCGTTCAATGCGTGGCTCATCGCGCGGGGGATGACGACCCTGCCCCTGCGCATGGAGCGCCACAACGCCAACAGTCTGCGCGTCGCCGAGTGGTTGCACGACCACCCGGCGGTGGCCTGGGTGCGCTATCCCTGGCATCCGGCGCACCCGCAATACGACCTCGCGCAGCGGCAAATGCCGGGCGGAGGCGGGGGCGTCGTCGTCTTCGAGCTAAAGGGCGGCGTGGAGGCCGGCGCGCGGCTGCTCAATCGCATCCGGTTGTGCGCGCTCACCGTCAGCCTCGGCGACGTGCGCACGCTCATCACGCATCCCGCCAGCACCACGCACCGCAGTGTGCCGCGCGATATGCGACTCGTGTCCGGCATCAGTGACGGATTGGTGCGGCTGGCGGTGGGGCTGGAGGATGTGGAGGATATTGTCGCGGATTTGGAACAAGGGATTGGTAATCAGTATGACCGACAACATCAAAGCTGAAATTGACGCGATTCTCTATGCGTGGCGCACCAGGGCGCTGAACGTGATCTTGACCGTACTCGCGGTAGTTGCGCTGCCGGCTGTCATTGTCCCCATCATCAATGCGTTGCAGTATGAATCGTGGGATTGGTGGATGTCCATCTATCTGATCGGCTACGCGCTCATTGTGACTATGGCATTCTGGCGTAAATTGGACGCGCGCGTGCGAGGATGGAGCATGGTAGGAATTGGCTACTTCGTCGGCGTCGTATCGCTGGCGCGCGGGGGAATGGCCGCCAGCGGACGGCTGTATCTTCTGTGGTTGCCGATCGTAGCCGTCATCCTCATCAACATTCGCGCCGGAATGATTACCACCATTTTAAGCCTGCTCATCTACACGCTGTTTACCTACTTGGTCGCTCAGGGTGTGATGGAACGCTGGATTCTCATCCGAGAGGGATTGCATAACGCTGCGTACTGGATCGAGGCCGGGACCGCCCTGGCCATGTTCCTGCTCGTCGTCATCGTCCTATTGACGCGCTTCTACCAGTTGCAAATCGACACGCTGACAGCAGAACGGCGAGCGACAGCGCAATTGACCGAGGCCAATGTCCAGCTAGAGGAATACAGCCGCACATTGGAACAAAAGGTCGCCCAACGCACGCACGAACTGGTAGAGGCCAACGCCCAACTGCAAGCCTATACACAGGAACTCGAATTGCGCAACGCTGAACTGGACGCCTTCGCCCACACCGTCGCCCACGATTTGAAGAATCCCCTTTCGGCGCTGGTGGGATTTAGCAGCCTACTCGAAGCACGCCTGACGCGGATGCCAGAGGAGCAGGTCCGCGCCAATCTGGAACGCATCAAACAAAACAGCTACAAGATGACCAACATCATTGACGAGCTGCTCCTGCTGTCCAGCGTACGGAAAATCGAGGACGTACCCACGCGGCCATTGGATATGGCCACCATCGTGGAGGAGGCCCACCAGCGACTGGCGGACTTGCGGGCGCGCGTGAGAGCCGATATTCGTATGCCGGAGGCGTGGCCGACCGCCATCGGCTACGCGCCGTGGGTAGAAGAAGTCTGGGTCAACTACCTCAGCAACGCGATGAAATACGGCGGCAATCCCGACGCAAAGATTCCCCCCCGCATCGAACTCGGCTATGCGACTTTCGATGACCGACGGCCGATGGCCGATTTGGAGACTGCGCCTTTAGCCGGCACACCACAATCCGAAATAGCGCATCTCAAATCGAAAATCGAAAATCCGCAATCCAAAATCGCCTTCTGGGTGCGCGATAACGGTCCGGGCCTCACGCCGGAGCATCAGGCCAAACTCTTTGCGCCATTCGAACGGCTGAACCAAACGCGGGCCGAAGGCCACGGCCTGGGATTGTCCATCGTGCGACGCATCGTCGAGAAACTGCATGGAGATGTCGGCGTCGCCAGCGTCGTCGGTGAAGGCAGCGTTTTCTGGTTCACGTTGCCAATAGCCGGAGTAGGGAACAGGGAAGGCAATAGTCTCGCAACTCATTACCAATCACAAAAGGAGATGCCATGACCAAGAACGACATTATCGGACTGATCGCTTCGTATCTGTACGCCTTCGGGCTGCTGTTCGTCGTCGAAGCCATCGGCAAGCGGCTCAAGTGGCCGCAGACGTTCACGCGCAAGATCATCCACATTGGCGCGGGGATGTGGATTTGGGGCATTCTGGCGCTGTTCGACACGTGGACTTACGGCATCATCCCCTTTGCCACGTTCATCGTGCTCAACTTCATCTTCTATCGCTTCCAGATCTTCAAGGCGATGGATGCGGTGGATTCCTCGCCGGGCACGGTCTACTTTGCGATTTCGATCACCATCCTGTTTGCGCTGTTGTGGCGGACCGGCGGGGCACCGGATCGCGTTCCCATCGCGGCGGCGGCGGTGATGGCGATGACGTGGGGCGATGGTATGGCCAGCATCGTCGGGCAGAAGTACGGGAAACACATTTACACCACCTTTGGGCACAAGCGCAGCCAGGAAGGCACACTGGCCATGGCTACAGCGACCTTCCTGGTCGTTTTGTTGACGCTGGTGTGGTTGCCGGCATCGGCGCTCAGTCCAAATTCCATTGCGCTACCGTTCTGGTCCGCCTTGTTGATGACGGTGATCGGGGCAGCGGTAGCGACCGTGGCAGAAGCGTTCTCGCCTGCCGGGACCGACAACCTCAGCGTTCCATTGCTGACCGGGTTGGTGCTTTTTATCCTCAACGCGCTGTTGGGCGGCTGATACTGCGATGTTCCCGACCGTCGAAACGCGCTGGTTCTACCCCGGCTCGATCCCGACCGACGTGCTGGCCTGGTATCACTACGGCGAACGCGCGCCGGAGGCGCAGCCCACACGCATCGACTATTACCTGCGGCTTACCAATCACGCCGATCTCGGCATCAAACTACGAGAAGGCCGAATCGAGATCAAGCAGCGCGTGGAACAGTACGGCGTAGAACATCTGCACGAGCACGTCTACGCTCTGGTCGAAGGGTGGCGCAAGTGGAGTTTCGGTGTCAGCGACATTGGCAGCGGACTGGGGGAGTTGAGCGGGCCGCGCCCGGCGTGGATCGCCATCCGCAAAGCGCGCCGCCTGCGCCGATACTGCGTCACAGAGGCTGGAGCCGTCACCGCTGTCGCCGGCGCGGAGATCGTCGTGGCTGGCTGCAACATCGAACTGGCGGAACTTACCATCCACGGCGAGCCATGGTGGAGTCTGGCGTTCGAGACGTTTGGCCCCGAAGAGACACTGCATGCGACATTCATGCGCGTTGCCCGGCACGTCCTGCGCGATGATACCGTCCCACCCCTGGATGTAGACCACTCATATAGCTACGCCCACTGGATACAACGCATCTATGAACAACCCTGTAATGACCAAACGCCCCCATAACTAACGACTACGTGACTAAACGACTACATGACTACACGACTACACGACTACGCGACTAACGACTACACGACTAAACGACTACATGACTACACGACTACGCGACCAAACAACTACACGACTATTTTCGGAGTGATTTTATGCGAATACCTTTTTTACAACTCGGCCTCGGATTTGTCATCAGCGCCGCTATCGGATGGGCAGCCTACAAACGGGAGGCGCTCTCGGTCAGCGGCGTAGTCGGCGCGATCCTCACGGGCACAGCGATCTTCGGACTGGGCGGGTGGCCGTGGGGACTGCTACTCATCACATTCTTCATCCTGTCCAGCCTGCTCTCAAAGTACAAAGAAGCGACGAAAGAGACTTTGGCCGAAAAGTTTGCCAAAGGCTCGCGGCGCGATCTGGCGCAGGCGCTGGCCAACGGTGGCGCGGGCGCGCTGATCGCCATCGCCTATTGGCTGACAGGCCAGCCGCTCCTGTGGTTCGCCTTCGTCGGCGCAATGGCGACGGTGAACGCGGACACCTGGGCCACCGAGCTGGGTGTGCTTAGCAAGCGGTTGCCGCGCCTCATCACCACCGGCAAGCCTGTGGAAGTGGGAACCTCTGGCGGCGTCTCACTGCAAGGCACACTGGCAACACTGGCCGGTGGGACGATTATCGGGTTGGCAGGCGCGCTCTTCCTTTACATCGAAAGCCTGCTCCGCTATAACCCGCGCATACTCCTGTACCCACTCTCGTGCCTCGTCTATCCGGGGAATTGCACGCTGCTGCCGGTCATCGCCGCGCTTGCGGGACTGACCGGCTCGCTCTTCGACAGCCTGCTGGGCGCGACGGTGCAGGCCATCTACTACTCGACGCGCCGCGAGAAGGAAACGGAAAAGGTCATCGACCCCGACGGCACGCCCAACACGCTACTGCGCGGCTGGCGTTGGCTCAACAACGATTGGGTGAACTTTATCAGCTCCGTCGTCGGTGCCGCCCTCGCCACCCTCCTCGCCCACCTCGCCATCACCTACTGACCACTCATTTCTCATTACGGATTCCTATGCTTTTTTACCTGTCCAAACTCCTACCCTTGTTCGTTTATCCGCTCGGTATGGCGTGCGTGCTGCTGGCGACGGCGCTCGTTATCCGGCGAAACCCGCAATGGCAGACCCGCCTGATCACCATCACGTTGGCGCTGTTGTGGCTGGGCGGCAATCGCATCGTGGCGATGACGTTGGCGCGCTCGCTGGAATGGCGCTATGCCCCGCCGCCTGGCAAAGTGGCCGCCATCCCGCACGCGGATGCCATCGTCGTTTTGGGCGGAGCCACGCGCACGCCGGGCTACCCGCGCCCCACCGCCGAAGTCAACGAGGCCGGCGACCGGCTGTTGTACGCCGCGTGGCTGTATCAGCACGACGCCGCGCCCTACATCGTGCTCAGCGGCGGCGCTGCGCCGTGGAGCGGGCCACAGGGCATCCCGGAGGCCGAGGTGATGGCAGGGCTGCTTGAGCGGATGGGCGTCCCCGAAACCGCGTTGCTGCTCGAAACCGGCTCGTGGAACACCTACGAGAACGCCGAGGCCAGTCTGGACATTCTAAAAACGCACAACATTCAATCGATTATCCTGGTGACATCGGCGATCCACATGCCGCGCGCTTACGCCACGTTCGCCTACCCGGAAATCGCCGTCACGCCCGCGCCCACCGACTTCTGGGTGTCGCAGGCCGAGTGGGATTACTACACACAGCCCAAATTAAGTGTCCAACTGATGAACCTGCTGCCCAGCAGCCAGGACCTCGCCTTGACAACACAGGTCATCAAGGAGTATATTGGGATGGTCGTCTACAGCGTGCGCGGATGGTTGTAATTTTCACCACGAATTTTCACGAATTCTCACCAATTATGATTTCTATTCGTGAAAATTGGTGTAGATTCGTGGTTAATGGCTTTGGAGGTCTTCTATGCGTATGACACAACTTTTCGGACAGACGTTGCGCGATGCGCCCGCCGAGGCGCAGGTCGCCAGCCACCAACTGTTGGTGCGGGCGGGCTTTATCCGCCAATTGGCAGCGGGCATCTTCAGCTACCTGCCGCTGGCGCGACGTTCGATGACGAAGATCGAGAACATCATCCGCGAGGAGATGAATGTGATTGGCGGGCAGGAGATCACGATGCCGGTGGTGAATCCGGCGGACATCTGGAAGGAAACCGGGCGCTGGTACCAGATCGGCTCGGAGATGGGGCGCTTCAAGGATAAGTCGGACCGCGATATGGTGCTGGCAATGACCCACGAAGAGGTGGTCGCCGACCTGGTGCGACAGGAGATCCGCAGCTACAGCCAACTGCCGCGCCTCATCTACCACATCCAAACCAAATGGCGCGACGACCCGCGCCCACGCGCCGGGTTGATCCGCGTGCGCGAGTTCACCATGAAAGACAGCTACAGCCTCGATGTGGACGCTGCCGGGCTGGACAAGCAATACCGCGCGCATTACCAGGCGTACTTCAACATCTACCACCGTTGCGGGCTGGATGTCATCGCTGTGGGGTCGGACACGGGGATGATGGGGGGGACGCTGGCACACGAGTATATGGTACTCACGCCCATCGGCGAAGATACGTTGATGCTATGCGATGCCTGTGGCTATGCCGCCAACCGGCAAGTCGCGCGTTTTCAGAAGCCACCCGCAGCAGATGAGGCCCCCTGCCCCATCGAAAAAGTTGCCACACCCAACGTCACCACCATCGCCGACCTTGCCGCCTTCCTGGACATCCCTGCCGCCAAAACGGC
>JAIOAS010000161.1:7979-11755 GCA_019873725.1 Chloroflexota bacterium
CCCGGCGTCAAGTTCAACGACGCAGACCTTATCGGTATCCCGCTGCGCGTCACCGTCGCCGCGCGCGGCCTGCAACAGCAGAGCGTCGAGCTCAAGCGCCGCGACCAAAAAGAGCGCGAGTTGGTCCCGCTGGCGGACATCATCCCGGTGCTAAAAACGCGCATCGCCGAACTAGAGGCTGAGATTGCAAAAACTGTTGTCGAAGTCCCGTTTCGTGAAGCGTGATACGGGATGCGAGAGGAATTCTCACACATCACACACTAACAGTCACACGGATTATTCTCAAAAACGTTAAGGAGGCTTAGGATGGACGCATTAGAAGTGATTTTCACCCGGCGCAGTATTCGCAGGTACACCAATGAAGCGGTAACGGAGGATAACATCAAAACACTCCTCGAAGCGGGAATGAACGCACCCTCGGCGAACAACAGCCAACCCTGGCATTTCATCGTCGTGGACGAGCGGGCGAAGCTGAATGCGATTATGGAAGTACACCCCTACTCACGGATGCTGGCGGAAGCGCCGCTGGCGATCATCGTCTGCGGCAATCCGGCGATCTCCAAATTCTGGCAGCAGGACTGCGCCGCCGCGACGCAAAACATCCTGCTGGCAGCGCGCGCTCTGAATCTGGGGACGGTGTGGTTGGGTGTCTACCCCGACGAGCAACGCGCCGCAAGCGTGGCGACTTTGTTTGGTGTACCGGACCCCATCAAACCGATGTGCATCATTGCGGTGGGGCATCCGGCGGAACACAAAGGCCGCGTGGAGCGCTACGACGCGAGCAAAATCCACAAAAACGGCTGGTAAGGAAAGAAGCAGGAAGCAAGATGCAGGATGCAGAAAATCCTGCATCCTGCATCTTGCATCCTTATAAGTCGAGGCGCATTTCAATGCGGCGGAACGATTCGATGTAGCCCATATCCAACAGGCCGGGCAGATGGGGGTCGTCGACCGGCAAATTCTCCGTGTTTGTATCCTGAATCGTGTACTCTCTGTGCAACGCATGGACCAAGGCACGGGCGACTTCACGAGGGTCGCCGGCTTCTGTTTGCAAGACCAAACGGCCCAACTGAAAAATAGAGCTTTGGTACACCATCCAGCCGCGTCCGCCGTTCGCCAGTTCGACGCGCAATGCCCCCAGATTGCCGGCCTTGAGCAGTGAAGGCGTCTCGTCCAACCAGGAAGGCACGCTGCGGCGCTGGGCCAGCAACGCAGGAACCTCATCCGGCCCAAGAAACGTCGCTTTATACTGCCCAATCTCTGCCTTCAACTCTCCCGGTGGACGGCGCAGGACCAGCAACACGCGCGTATCCCGGAAGCCTAATTGCGTGAACAAATTGTAGGCCGGCATATTGTCCTTGATGACCTCCAGGATCATGCACTCGGCGCCCAATTCGCGCGCCTTTTGGATGTGGTCGGTCATCAGCAGCCTGCCTGTGCCACGCCGCCGTTTGAGCGGCAACACACCCAGGCGTGTACACCAGCAGCGGCCGGGGCGCACGCCCAGCATCGATATGCCGAGAATGTGCCCATCCATCGTCGCCACGGCCGAACGTTCCATGTCGACATCGTAGTTGTGGATGTATTCCCGTAAACGTCGCGCGTTCATCGGCATAGGCACAATGTAATCCACGCGCGTTTGGTTATATGCGTTGGTCAGTTCTTCGATGGTAAATTCGGAAGCAGGCCGCAGGACCGGTTGTTCTCCTGTGGCGCTCACTGTGCTGGCGTCATCCAAAACAAATCCCCTTACCCTTTACCCTCGAAATATCCTCAAACGCACTCATTATAACACAATCAAAAGCGTTTTTGACCGTCCATAACGGTCAAAAAGGTCTTTTTCATTCACGCTCCGAGGGGAACGCCAGTTCCCCGTTTCAGGCTGCGAGAGGGTACAAACGCGGATCTGGCGTTCCGCTGGAAGCACAATACGCAACTGTGACGAGAATGATAAAGCCCTACGGTCAAAAACGCGCTAAGAAGCATATCAATTGGCTTTGGAAGGTCGCGCCTTATGACTACGCGAAATGCACTTCAAGAGCGTTTGCGCCCAAAAAAGCGGCGAATGCCGACGATGAGCAGAATCGGCGGGAGCGTAAACGGCAATACAACGATGCTGAACCAGATCGCCAACTCGACCAGAACGTGCAGGATTGCCGTAAAGGTTCTGCCTGCATCCGCGGCCACGCGACTTGCGCTCCAGGGTTCGGGGGTCGGAGTCGGCGTAGGCGTTGGCGTCGGTGTGGGGGTTGGAGCAACGGGAGGATCGGGCAATGCAGGGGAGAGTTGCACGGTGATCGTTGAGTATGACGCCCGGTCGAACAGGTAGTTCATCCGCCCTTGCACGGCTTCGATCTCCGCTTCGACAGCCTTGAGTTCCTCATTGACCTTCAGCGCCTCTTCGACGTTTTGCGCCTGATCCAGAAAGGTACGGATGCGATCCCGCGTCGCTTCGAGGTTGCGCAGGCGGGACTGCAAGTCCACATACTCGTCTGTCACATCCTGACCGCCCGCACGTTCATCATCGACCGTGAGCGCAATGTCGCGCAGACGCCGCATCGCCGTTTCAAACTGGTCCACCGGCACACCCAGCGTGATGCTGGCGTACTTGTATTCCACGTCCAGCCAGGACTGGTACCACACCCGCGAGCTGATGATGTACCCACCGACATCGCCGACAATCTGCGTCAAGCGGTCGATGGCGACATCGGTGTGCTCCACCGTCAACTGCAAATCGGCATTCTTGACAATGAGGCGATTGGTGCGGGGCGCAGCCACGGCAGGTAGGATATTTCCACCGGATATGGTCGGTAACGGTGTAGGCATCACCACAGGTACCGTCGTAGCAGCGATTTCGACAGGTCGTTCCACAACCTTTTCGACTTCAACCGTCTGCGCCACAATAGGCGACCTTGTCGGAGCAGGAGTGGGCTTACTGCAAGCGGAGAACAACACCACGGGAAGTACCACCAACGAGAGCCAGAGTTTGCGTTTCATGATTTTCCTCCTATGTGTGAAATGGGACTGTTTTTACGGATGACCATGAATGAGCGTCACCCGCACTTAACAGTTCCATGCATCACAGGAGGAAAAAGTTCACGCAGCAGGATCGTGTTGTGGTTGCTTGAAGAGGATCTCCCCGTTGAGCGCAAAAAAGCCTTGCCGCACACGGATTTGGCAATCCGCTCGAAGCAAAAAAGATACAGGCACGAACGATCCGCGCCTGTATTCCTCTAGATCCGTCAATCCGTTGACCTACGGGACCGTTACCTCAATCCCCACCGCATCGCCCATCTGCGCGCCTTCGGCGTTCACGCGGAAGAGGAACGTGCCACGCGCCTCCGGGCGGATGACGATTTGGGCGCTCGCTACGCCGTTCGCCGGGACTGTGACCGTGTCGGCGGCGGAAAGCAGCGTGTACCAGGAATCCGGCGACGGCAACACGCTGACGTTCTGGGCTGCGGGCAAGAAGTTGTAGATCGTCGCCGTGATCGTCAGTGGTTCGCCCACGCGAATCTCCTCCGCGAGCGCCAACTCGATGAAGAAGTCCTGGAACACAACCAGATCATACGCCGCCGCGCCCAGGTCGCCATCGCGGGTGGAGGCCAACGCCGTCAGTTTCCACGTCGTAATCGTGTCCGCCAGCGGCAGATCGAACGCCAGCACGCCATCCGCGCCGGTCAAGGCTTCGGGCGCCCAGTAGAGCGTCTCCGGGAAGATGTGGCGCAGCGGGTAAGGTTCCGCCGGAATCGGCAGTGGTGTGATTTCCGGTACTG
>JAIOAS010000162.1 GCA_019873725.1 Chloroflexota bacterium
CCGTTGATGACCGACAGATCGGTGTACTGCGGGTGGCAGAAAACGGTCGCGGCCAGCGGATCGTGCACGGCGCCGCCGGCATAACCGAGCGTGTCCAGGCGCAGCCCGATGAAGTCGGCGGCTTTACCGGGGGCGAGTTGTCCGATGTCATCGCGTCCCAAAACATCGGCCCCGCCCCGCGTGGCGATCCAGAGCGCTTCTTCTGCACTGAGACCGGCCGGGTTCCCCCCCTTAGTCCCCCCCATTGGGGGGGAGGTGGAGGGGGGGAGCACCCGTTGCAAAAGCATCGCCAGCCTGGCTTCGGCCAGCAGGTGTGAGCTGTCGTTGCTGGCCGAGCCATCCACCCCCAGCCCGACAGGGACACCCGCATCGAGATACGCGCGCACGGGGGCGATCCCAGAGGCCAGTCGCATATTGCTGGAGGGACAATGGGCCACGCCGGTGTGCGAGTGGGCCATTTCACGGATTTCGGCGGGATTGATGTGGACGCCGTGTGCGAACCATACGTCGTCTCCCAGCCAGCCTAACGATTCGGCATAGCCCACGGGCCGTTTGCCGGACCTGGCCAGGCAGAATTCTTCCTCATCTATCGTCTCTGCCAGATGGGTATGTAACTGCACGCCGTACGCGCGCGCCAGGCGTGCCGACTCGCGCATCAGGTCTTCTGTCACGGTGAACGGTGAGCATGGCGCGACGGCGATGCGCAACATCGCGTAGGGTGTTGCATCGTGGTAAGTTTCGATGACCCGCTGCGTGTCCTTGAGAATGAACGCCTCGTCTTCGACGACCCGGTCGGGAGGCAGCCCGCCCTTGCTTTCGCCCAGGCTCATTGCGCCGCGCGTGGCGTGAAAGCGCACACCGATTTCCTGCGCAGCGCGAATCTCGTCATCCAGTCGCGCGTCGTTGGGGAAGATGTACAGGTGGTCGGAGGTGGTGGTGCATCCGGAGAGCATCAATTCAGCCAGCCCGGTCAGCGCGCTGACGTAGATGGCCTCGCCGGTTAGCCCGGCCCAGATCGGATACAGTGCCTTGAGCCAGTTGAACAACACTGCATCCTGCGCGGCGGGGACGGCGCGCGTGAGCGTCTGGCAGAGGTGATGGTGCGTGTTGACCAGTCCCGGCAGGATGACCATATTGGTGGCGTCGATGACTTGATCGGCGGTGTGCTGCGCAAGTTCGGCGCTTGTCCCCACCGCTTCGATGACGCCGCGCCCGGCGCTGTTATGGCGTACAAGCAGCGCGCCATCGGCAATGCGGCGGCGCTGGTCGTCCATTGTGACCAAAAGCGTGGCATTTTTCAGCAAGAGTGTACTCATGTCCTGACCTCCGTGAGATTACCAGGGGCGTATTCCATTTTTGCATCACGCATAGTGTAACACAATGGCGGCATTGAGCAACTGGCGATGCGTTTGTTTTGTCATTCAATCGTGTTACACTCGTGGATACGCCAGGTTTGGGGGTAACAGGTTATGGTTGAATTGGGGAAGTGGCTTAAAGGCGCAAGTATTCTGCTCATAGCGTTGGGTTTGTTGGTGACACGGGCGATGGCGTTCGATCCGCCACCTGATCTGACCGGGCAGGTTCGGACGTTACTGGCGGAGGCGGACCTCCCCTGGTCTGTGTATGACGTCACCTTCACGGAGCAGACACTCGCCGTCTGCCTCGACATCCCGGCGGAGATGTTGCTGGCAGATCGCGGTCTGGGGGCCGAAGCTGTACAGTCTGCTGTGCAGCGGGCGCTTGCCCCACTCGATTGGCGCGTGTTGCGCGTGCAGGCCCGTGATCCCCTGACCGGCGCGTGTCGGGTGCTCTCTAGCTTCTTGCCGCGCGACACAGGCTTCAGCGTTGCTGCCGCTGCTGAACCTGTCGTTCCTGCTGCGGTGGCGACTTCGTTTCCGCGTGGGCTGGCGGGGAAGACGATCTATGTCAGCGCGGGGCACGGCTGGCAATGGAGTTATGTCTCTGGGATGTGGCGACCGCAGCGTGGCATCACCGAGGGGCTGATCGAGGACCACAACAACGCCGAGGCGGTGGGCCAATACTTGATCCCCTACCTGGAAAACGCCGGCGCGACGGTCATCCCGGTGCGCGAGCGCGACCGGAACACAGCGCGTGTGATTGTGGACAACGACCAGGGCGCGCCCGCTTACGTCGAAACGGGCACATGGGGGCCCGGCGGTGCGTCCGGCTATGCCGGGGGCACCTACCGTTGGGCGTCTACGGTCGCGGGCGCGCCGACGGCCACGGCCTCCTGGCAGATTGTCATCCCGCGCAGCGGAACCTACGCGCTGTATGCGTGGGTGTATCCCGGCGCGAACCGTGCCTTCGACGCGCACTACACGGTATCCCATGCCGGTGGAACGAGCGGTGTGTGGCTCGATCAGCGCATCCGGCGACCAACCTGGCGCTACCTGGGAACGTTTCCTTTCTATGCGGGCGCGGCGACGGTGACGCTGGACAATGCCTCGGCGGGCGGCAGTGGCGCCGTCGTGATCGCCGACGCGCTGCGCCTGGGCGGGGGTGTTTTCGACAGCCTGAGCGGCATTGTGACCGATGCGACCTTCCCGCCGCAGCGTCCCTGGGGGGAGGTAGCCACCTTCTACTACAGCCAGTGGATGGGGTTGAATTACGACGACTGGGAAGGGTTCAACGATGTGACCGCCCGGCCGATGTTCGCCCGCTGGAACCACGCCGGTAGCGGCGAAGACGCGCTCTACATTTCATGGCACACCAACGGCTACACCGGCACGACACGCGGCACAGAATCCTATGTGCACAACGGGGATACCTATTCGCGCACGTTGGGTAGCCTGGAGTTGCAGGCTGCCGTTCACGCCGAGTTGATCCGCGACATCCGCGCGGGTTGGGATGCGGCGTGGGTGGATCGGGGGCGGCGTCAGGCCGATTTGGGCGAACTGCGCATGTTGTGGGACGACGACCCGGCGAACCGCATGCCGGGCGTGCTGTTGGAGATCGCGTTTCACGACAACCCGGAGGATGCGCGGGCGCTCAAGGACCCCCGCTTCAACCAGTTGGCGGCGCGGGCCGTCTATCAGGGCATTGTGCGCTACTTTGAACAGCGCGACAGTGTGGATTTGCTGACGCTGCCGGAGCCGCCGACGCATCTGCGCGTGGAAAACCTCGGTGGCGGCGCGGTGCGTGTGGCGTGGCAGCCTTCCCCTACCGATGCCGTAGGACTGCGCGGCGAGGCGGCGACCGGCTATCGCCTTTACACCAGCACGGATGGCTTCGCGTGGGGCGTGCCGGTGGCGGTGGCGGGGACGTCGTACACGCTGAGCGGTCTCAGCGCGGGCCAGACGCTCTACGTGCGCGTGACGGCGACCAACGATGGCGGCGAATCCTTCCCCACGGAAGTCTTGGGCGCGCGTGTGGGTGACCGGCCGCTGCTGCTGATTGTCAATGGTTTCGATCGGCTCCACGCCGACGAAATTGTCGTCCAGTATGACCCGGTAGAAGGGCCGAACGCGCGCATGTGGGTCGATCAGATGAACAGCCGGAATTACGTTATCCACCACGGCCAAGCTGTTCCCGCGGCCTACGCCTGGAACAGCGCCAGCAACGAAGCTGTGCAAGACGGGCTGGTGTCGTTGCAGGACACGTTACTCGTCGATTGGCTGCTCGGCGAAGAGGCCGCGTTGGAAGACGGCACGTTGAACGCTGCCGAACGAACTGCACTGACGACATTCCTCAACAGCGGGCGGGCGTTGCTCATCAGCGGGGCGTATCTGGCCTGGGACCTCGATGGTATGGGCCGCGCGCCGGCCTTTATGCGTGAGACGCTGCGCGCCGGATACGTTGTAAGTGACGCCGGAACCTCCACGGTGCAACCGGTTGCCGGTGGCGCATTTGCGGGCCTGGGAGCGTTCGCGTTTGATGCGGCGGATGCTTACGTCGTCGATGCGCCGGACGTGCTCACGCCGTTGAACGGTGCAACGGCGGCGCTGAGCTATAGTGGCGGGGTGGGGGGTACGGCAGCGGTCCAGTACGCAGAAGGCTGCCGTCGATTGCTTGTCCTGGGTTTCCCGTTCGAGGCGCTGCCGCAGTCGTCGCGGAGCGTCGTGATGGCTCGTGCGGTGGACTACCTTGCCGCGTGCCTGATACCCGACACGGTGATTGCCACACCTCAGGCGAGCGGCGCGTATAGCGTGACACCCGCCTTTGCCGGTGCGGCGTATGGGTGGGAGGTAACGGGTGTGGCAGTGCAGGTGCAGCGGGCCGCTGATCGCGCTTATTGGAACGGCGTGGACTGGGGTGCGGCGACGTGGCTCTCTGCAACAGGAACAGCGGCGTGGAGCTACCCACTGCCCGCACTCGGCGAGGAAGGCAACTATACCGTGACGGCGCGCGCCGCGAGCACACACAGCGTTGACCTGACGCCCGCTACGGCGACCTTCACCTACGACGTGACGCCGCCGCTTACGCCGACAATCATTACGCCTACAGGTGGCGTCTTTCTGCGGACGCCGTCCCTCGTCTTCAAGTGGACTGCGCCCGAAGATGCGGGTTCGGCGTTAGCCTACCAACTCGACGTCGGAACGCGCGTCTTCAGCGCCCCCACCACGACCTGCACGCTGACATTGCCGACCGGCGTTTATACCTGGCGCGTGCGTGCGGTGGATGCAGCCGGCAATATCGGCCCGTGGAGCGAGTCTGGCGTCTTCGAGGTCGAAATCAAGCAGGTGTTTTTGTCGTTGGTGATGCGGCAATAAGCCGGGAATTTTCAAAGTAACCCCCTCCCGCAGCCAGTTGCAGGAGGGGGTGGCGAGGAGGAATCATGCACACACCGGGGTGTCGGGCATGATATAACACTCACCTGTTATAATCCCGGCATCGCAATGGGGATGGTGAAGAAGAACGTGCTGCCTTTGCCGGGCGCACTTTCCAGCCAGATTCGCCCGCCGTGCATTTCCACCAGATTTTTGGCGATAGTCATCCCTAGCCCGGTGCCGTTTTGCTCTTCACTGCTGGGATCGACGACCCGGAAGAACTTGGTGAAGAGCCGTAACTGGTTTTCCGGGCTGATGCCAATCCCGGTGTCACTGACGGCGCAGCGGATAAAGTCTGGTTCGTCGGCGGAGAGCCAGGCTCTGACCGTGACCGCGCCTTCTTCTGGTGTGTACTGGATTGCATTGCGCAGCAGGATGGTCAGGATTTGCTTCAGCCGGTCTGGATCGGCGTAGGCTTGCGGTAAGCCATTCCACGACTCGCGGGTGTAGCGCAGGCGCTTTTTCTCAGCATCTTGCCGAAAGCGGCCCATCGCCTCGTCCAGCACGCTGTTGAAATCGACGTTGCGCAGGCTGAGCCGCAGGCGCCCGGCTTCGATCTCCGAAATGTCCAAAAGGTCGTCGACGATCGCAATAATGCGGTTGATGCTCTGGGCGATATTATCGACAAACTCCTCTTGTTGGGAGGTGAGAGCGCCGGCCATGCCGGTTTTGAGCATATCGCTGTACCCGAGGATGCAGGCCATCGGCGTGCGCAGTTCATGCGCCATCAGTGTGACGAATTCGGATTTGGTGAGGTTGGCCTGCCGCAGTGCTTCGTACAGCCGCGCGTTTTCGATGGCGATGGCGATATTGTCGGCGACGCGGGTCACCAGTTCCAGCTTGCTCTTTTTGAACGGCCGTTCTTCGGAAACCAGGTATAGCACGCCGATAGGGCGTGTATCGCGCAGCAGCGGTAGAACCAGGTAATGCCCTTCGACGATCGGCTCGCGTGTGGAAATGCAGCGCATGGCTAACAGGTTGTTTGGATTGACGTTGTTGGCCTTGGTGAGCCAGCGGATACCCTCTTCCGCCACCAGCCCAATCACACCGGCCTCTGCGCCGGAAGCGGCGACGGCCCACGCGGTGCTGCGTTCCATCACCCGATTGAAGTGCAGGCTGGCATTCAGATCGCGTATCGTCTCTTGCAGGATGGTCAGCTCGCGCATCCGTTCTGCCAATGCCTGATCGACTTTTTGATGTTCCTGCGCGTTGTAAAGGGCAGCGGCGGCATTGTTGGCGAAGGTGCTCAGGCTGACCATGTCTTCGGCGGTGAAGACGTTGCTGCGTGCACGGTTGTCCAGGTAGATTGCGCCGAGCACCTCATCCTTGTAGATCAGAGGCACGCACAAGGTGGCGCGCAGTCCATACGCGATCACACTCTCGCTGCCATCGAAGCGCGGGTCAAGTTGGGCGTTCGTGGTGAGGACGGGGCTTTTTCTCTCGATCGCCTGGCGCACGATGCTGTGGCTGAACTTGATGTCGGCGTCGCTGAATAGCATATACGAGGCGCTTTGGGTCATCTCGACCTGAGGGTCGCCGTTGGCGTCGAGCAGGAGCAACATGCCGCGTTCGGCGGTGGTGATCTGGATGAAGGCGTCCAGCACGGCCTGCACGGTTTGGCGCCAATCCAGCGAGGCGTTGATGGAGCGCGAAATGTCGTACAGCATACTCAGGCGGGCGCTTTTTTCCAGCAGCATATCCGTCTGGATTTGTTGGATCAGCGTTTCCCAGGTTTTCATCTGCGCGTCAAGCGCCTCGAGCGAAACGCCATTTTTGAGCTTTTGACGTTGCTGCCTGATGTCTGCCCGAAGTTGCGTCAACATCTCTCTGGCTTGAACCGGGCTAATGCTCACCCTTTCCATTCCATACCTCCGGCGGCGTTCGCCTCAACACTCTCCGCACTGGACCAATCCCACAGCCAACACGCCAGCCCGCCCCAGGGTTGTAACGGTTCGAACATCGTGTAGGGATCGCGCATGCCGTCCTGATTCCCTTTGCTTGATGGTCGGCTATGCCGTTGCATGCAAGACACTGGAGGAATGTAATCGTAGCGGCCCAAATTGAGCATCACCAGTCCCAGCGTCTCAGGATCGAGGTGCAAAAGTTTCATCATCTCGACTGCCAGCGTGTGGGTCGAGTGTTTGCCGTTGGATAACGTCTCCAGGCAATCTTCCTCATAGCAAAACTTCTCGGCAGCCCGGATCAATTTCTGGGCGGTCTCAAGAGGAAACACTTCTCGCAAGACATCGCTTCCCCACAGGAGTTGCTGGGGAGTGGGAAAGGCATGGCGTGTGGGGTTGCTCGGTAGGGGATCGCCGAAACGGTCCACGAGCCACGTGATGCGCTGGCCCTGCCGGGTCTTCTCTTCCTGGGTGAGGATGATGGCTTTGATGACGTCCTCGAAGAGTGTGGCCCCGCGCAGAATGTGCGCGCCGTGCTGCAGGGTTTTCTCCAGGCCCGGTGTGCGGCGGGCCATTTCCAGGAACGGCTGCAGATTCTCGCTCAACCGCAGCATACGGCGTGTTTTATGGCTGACTTCTTCGGTATCTTTGCCGCTCAGACGTTCGTCCGTGTGCAAAATCAGACCGGCCGGCGTCTGTGAGAGGGTCAAATAGACGGTATTCCCGGATTCCAGGCGCTCGACACGGTGCAAATGATCTTTGGTGCGGTTCACGCTAAACGGCGGTTGCAACAGCTTGAACCGCTCGCAGTTGAGCGAGCGCCGGATGAGCTGTGGCAGCGAAAAATTCTCAGGAACGGTCAGCGTCCAGTGCATGTTTCCCCCTATTCGATTGTTAGCATACCACAAGAGTGGGCCGGAGGGGGTTTCAAGCCGGTTACGGTTTTGTTAAAGCCGTTGATTGTCCCAGAAACAAAGCCGGGCGGGATTTGCGTCTCGCCCGGTGTGGCTGAGTCGTCGCATATTTTTGACAGGATTCACAGGATTTTCAGGATTAATGATTTCCTGGGCTGGCACAGTCAGAGACCGGGGGTGCATTTCAATTCGGGGGCAAAAGCCAGATAAGCGTTTGATTTAACCGCAGAGTTCGCTGAGAACGCAGAGAAATTTCTGGCAACTCTGCGGACATTGCGTGCTCTGCGGTGCAATTTAAGAAAAGTCGCCCCCATTCTGAAATGCACCCGAGACCGGTCAGAGCGCGCTGGGGGCCGGTCTCCGACCGCGCCCCCCAACGAGAAACACACTCAAATCGGTTCACTTCAGGCCGGCGACTTCGAGGCCGCCTTCCAACACGGGCCGCACGAGCGCCGGATCGGTGACTTCGCAGTAGACGCGCACAATCGGCTCGGTGCCTGAGAAACGGATGAGCACCCAGCCGTAGTCGCCCAGTTCGTACTTGTATCCGTCGAGTGTGACGATGCCGGTGACGGGCACGCCGCCGATGGTTTGCGGCCGGGCGGCGTTGATCCGCGCCATCGCGGCAGGGCGCTTTTCGGCGGGGAAGCGGGTGTCGATGCGGTCATAGTAGTAGGTCTGCCCCAACTTTTTGAAGAGCGTCTGTAGCAATTGCGCCGGCGACTGGCCGGTTTTCAGCATGAAGTCGAGGAAGTAGAGGTTGCCCAGGATGCCATCCCGCTCAGGGACGTTGCCACGGAAGGCGTACCCGCCGCTTTCCTCACCGCCGATGAGGGCGTTGGTTTCCAGCACTTTGGGCGCGACGTACTTGAAGCCCACGCCGGTTTCGTACACATCGACGCCGTACATCTCACCCAGGCGGTTCAGCATCGACGTGGTGGAGATCGTCTTGACAATCGCCCCCCGTAGACCGCGCACTTCCAGCAGGTAGTAGGCCAGTAGGGCGTAGACCTGTAACTGGTTGATGTAGACGCCGTTCTCATCACCGATGCCCATACGGTCGGCGTCGCCGTCCATGATGAGAAGCACGTCGGCCCCCAGTTCCACGGTGCGGCGCAGCGCCACATCGATGTTGGGCCGGATTGGCTCCGGGCGTTGCATCTCCGGGAAAATGGGGTTGCGCCCGGCATGGATTTCCCAAATGGTATTGGTACCGCCCGCCATTAACCGGGGGAACCAGCCCGCACCGTTGCCCCACATTGGCTCGACCAGGATTTTGAACCCGGCGTTGCGCAGTTTGGGTAGATCGACGAGTGTGCCGAGATGCGCGATGTAAGCCGGGTCGGGATCCCAGCGGGTGACGAGGCCGCGCTCCTCAGCCTCCTGAAGCGGCAGACGCTTCACGGCCTCTATAGGGGGGATGGCGTCTTCGATTTCCGCCAGCCCTTCCGGGGGCACTGCGCCGCCCTGGGGATCGCGCACTTTAAGGCCGTTATCCGCCGGCGGGTTGTGGCTGGCGGTGATGTTGATGGCGCCGCCGGCCTGTCGCTCGATGACGCTGTAGCTGATCACGGGGGTAGGGGTGTTGTGGTCGGTCAGCCACACGCGGATGCCATTGCCGGCCATCACTTCGGCGGCCGCAGCGGCGAACAGGTCACTGGAGAAACGCTGATCGTAGCCGATGACGATGCCCTGGTCGGCCAGATTGTGGTGCTTGAGGTAAGTTGCATAGCCTTGTGTGGCGCGCCGCACGTTGTCGAAGGTATAGTCCTCGGCAATGCGTCCACGCCATCCGTCGGTGCCGAATTTGATGTCAGACATTGTGATTTCCTGCCTCCGTTTCAGTTTTCAATAGTTCCAGATCGGCGTCCACCATCATCTCGATGAGACCTTTGAACGTTACATTGGGTTTCCAGCCCAGCCTGGCCCGCGCTTTGCTGGGATCGGAGACCAGCAGATCGACCTCGGCGGGCCGCATGAAGCGCTGATCCTGCACGACGTAATCGCGCCAGTCCAGCCCCACGTGCGCAAACGCCACCTCGCAGAGTTCCTGCACGGCGTGCGTCTCGCCGGTGCCGACGACGTAGTCATCCGGCTCGTCCTGCTGTAACATCAGCCACATCGCGCGGACGTAGTCACCGGCGAAGCCCCAGTCGCGCTTGGAATCCAGATTGCCCAACGCGAGCTTGTCCGCCATCCCCAGCTTGATCCTGGCGACCTGGTACGAGACCTTGCGGGTGACGAATTCCAGGCCCCGGCGTGGCGAATTGTGAATCCAACCTTGCCCGACCCCGGCATGGAATGTTCCCGTCGTTGTCGCCAGGTCAAACAACCAGCCATTGTACTCTATCGGTTTGACATTGACCACTTCCGCAAGGGGACGCCGCAAGTGTTGGCCTTTTTGTCCTTCGACTTGGGGTGAGTTCAGGTTCAACTGGAAGTAGAGCTGTCCTTCACGTTCCTCAGGACAGATGATTACGCGCTGGTTGAGCGTGACGCCAACCAGCCAGTATAAACCGGCTGCCAGTGTTGGCGAAGCTGTCTTGAAGCCTTGAAACTCGTAAGTGCATGGGGTGCTTTTGAGTCCGTCGCCCTCATTGAAGCCCCGCAAGAATGCCATTCGGGCTGCCGGTTCGGCATTGAGAATCCGCTGCGGCACTCGTTTTTTCCCAGAGCGCGTGTAGAGTGACTCGCGCACATACCGCCCGTACTCATTTACCCCGCGCAGGTGCAATTGCAACACGTCGCCGCCGTTTTCAAAGCCGCTCTGCGTGCGATACAGATATGTCCAGCCGCCCGTGACCTTGCGCCAGGCATCTGCGACGTGATCCAGTAACGCCTCATCTTGATTGGTCACCTGGATTTTGCCCTCTGGACTGACGTACCCATCGGCAGCAATGATGCCCAGCAACCACGCCTCTTCGTCAGTCATCCGCACGATGTTAGTGGGCGCGGGCAGCTCGATCAGGGTCAAGTATTGCCCTACCTGCACTTCACCGGCAGGACATTCGGTTGGTTGATCGTTTTGGTTGACAAAGACGATGTGATCGTCGGTGGCATGAAAAACTGCCCCGCGTGCGGCAATCCGCTGCACCGTCTTGTTTGGTTTTTTTACAAAGCCGTTCCAGGTTGCTGTCATACATGTGACCGCTGTCCATCCCTGGGCGTCCCAGACCTCAAGCGGTGCATCGGGATCAGGTTCGGTTGTGAACTTTATTGCTGTGTGGGGGTCGGTGCGGTGCGGCACCACGTCCTCAATCGGCAGAATGTCGATCAACCCTTGTTGTCTGATGATCACGGGCGTATCCGCGGTGACACATTCGTGGTTGAACAGGATACCGGAGCAGGCGAACAGGTCGTAAGACTCGCGGTAGTTCACCGTGATCCAGTGCCCATACACCTTCGCCACGCCGTAGGGCGAGCGTGGATAGAAGGGTGTGGTCTCGCGTTGGGGCACTTCGCGCACTTTGCCGAACATCTCGCTGCTGCTGGCCTGGTAGAAGCGGATGGTGGGATCGACGGTGCGGATGGCCTCCAACATGCGGGTGACGCCCAGGGCCGTGACCTCGCCGGTGAACACGGGTTGTTGCCACGACGCCGGGACGAACGACTGCGCCGCCAGGTTGTAGACTTCGTGCGGGCGATAGTCGCGCAGGGTGGCGATGAGCGATCCCTGATCGAGCAAGTCGCCGGAGACCAGGGTAAGCCGATCTTGAATGTGATGGATGCGCGTGAAGGTCACGGTGCTGGTGCGCCGCACCAGGCCGATCACGTCATAGCCTTTTTCGAGCAAAAACTCGGCCAGATACGAGCCATCCTGACCGGTGATGCCGGTGATTAACGCACGGCGTTTAGCCATAGAATCGAACCTCCTCTAAAATAGTCTGGTAGTCGATAGTCGCATAGTCGTTAGTCAGATGGTCTTGAGTCGCATCGTCCTGCGAGCATTTCCAAAATCCAAATCCAAAATCTAAAATCTGACTCTACTGCAAAAAGGGAAATTCACCACAGAGGCACGGAGAACACAGAGGAATCTTTATTTTTATCTTGAATGAAATTGATTTTCCGGTTAGCAATATCAATTTTATC
>JAIOAS010000163.1 GCA_019873725.1 Chloroflexota bacterium
GCCGGTATTGCCGATGAGATAGTACTCGGCAATCCGCACCGTATCGCCGGAAGGCGCGATGAAGTAATGCATCTGGTCGATCACGACGCCGCTGGGATCGGTGGTCGGCTCATAGATGGCGATGTCGGCGACCACATCGGCTTCACCCGTCAGCTTGGTGGGAGAGGAGTAATAGTCTACCCCCTGGTAGAGGATGTGGGTGACAAAATCGCTGCCGGCGTCCACACCAAAATCGGTAAAACGGAACGTGCCATCGGCGGATAACGTGGTGGTGAAGATGGCGGTCCATTCCCCCTGGCTGTAGAACTGCAACGTCACCGGATCGCCCACGGGGAGCCCGCCGCCCGGCGTACCGTTGGTCACACGCCCGGTAACGGCAAGGCCACCCGTTCCCTGCGCCAGCGCCAAACCCGGCAGCAGCGCCAGGGTTACGAAGAGAAACCAGACGGCGCGTTTCATGCCACGCCACCCACTGACGCGCTCTCCTCGTGGGGGAGCAACACGCCACAGCCAGGGCAGAAGCGATACTCTGCCGTCACCCGCCGCCCACACTGCGGACAGAAGTTGACGGCCCCGGATGACCCAGGCTGCGTTGCTGTTTGCGGTACGGCAACGGGCACAGGGGCAACCGGAGGTGTCACCACAGTTTTAGCTGCAGGTGCAACGACATCCCCCCCTGGCTCTGCAACGCCATGCTGCACAACAGGAGTGGCAACGGGAACCGCGCGCACCCAGGCTTCGATCAACTTGTCGGTGCGGGAAACAGCCGTGCCAGAAGCAGCACGGAAAGGACGCACGATATAAGCGATAACAATCACGGCAATCGCCAGACCCACAAAAATCGATCCCAGGCTCATACTCGATCTCCCCTTAGAAACGTTTCAACATTGCTATCACTATTTGAGCAAAGCGTCCAACTGCGCAGAAAGCACATCAGCCGTGATGGGGCCAACGTGGACATAAGCCACACGCCCGTCGGGGGCCACGATGAATGTCTCCGGGATGCCGGTGATGCCGTACTGTTCTGCGATACGGTCGCCGGTATCCAGGCCCACCGGATAGGTCGTCCCATACTGCACCAACGCGCTACGCACGTTCGTCTCGCTGTCCTGATAAGCGATGCCCAGGAATGTCACATTCTGGCCGTTGTACGCCTCCCATACCGTCTGCAAATCGGGCATTTCGTCGACGCATGAAGGACACCACGTCGCCCAGAAGTTGACGACGGTAACTTTCCCACGCAAGTCCGACAGTGATACCATCTCGCCATCAAGCAGGCTGAGGCGGAAATCGGGGGCCTGCTGGCCGACAAGGGGGCGTCCGCCGCCATAGCTGACCGAGCCGTGCGACATCCCCCACATGGCCCAGCCCGCGCCGATCAACAGGAATAGCCCGACGACCAGCGCCACGATATTCCATGTGCGATTTGCCATCCGGGGCCAGAGCGCCAGCGCGCCCCCCGCCAGGAAAATCAATCCCCCCAGCCAGAGAAAGTTCACCAGCACATTGATGACGACTTTGAAGGTCGCCGTTTCACCATTGCTCGTCCAGCCGGAGAGAATCAGATAGAGGTCTTCGTGAAGCGCAGGGTGCAGGGCGGGCACGGTAATCGTCTGTTCGGTGCCGGTGTAGCGGTTCAACCGGGGCTGGAGCGTTGTCAGATACGTAGTGCCGCGGTAGACGGAAACGTTGGCCCACGTCGTGCTGTAATCGGCGATGAAATCGTTCTTGAGTTCCTCGAAGATGAAGGTGTACTCTCCAACCGTCGTCGCCTGCCCAACATTGATGGAGGTTTGCGCCTCGAAGGGATACATCCGCGTCCCGATGATGCCAATCGCCATCAAAATGACGCCCAGGTGCACGAGATAGCCGCCGTACTTGCGGCGCTGCAAGCGCAGCAAATGCCACAGGGCGTTAAGGAACGCTTCGCTGGTGCGTTTGCGCCGCGTGATGACGCCATCCACAAACTCCGCCAGGGTCGCCGCGCCGGCAAAGCCAACAAAGGCGAACCCGATCAGCGAGAAAACTTCTGTCAACCCCGCCATCGCCGCGGCAACGGGAACAACGACCGCTCCGGCAATAACCACCCACCGTAGCTGCTGCAAGCGCTTCAGCGCCGCGACACCCCGTCCCAGCAGCGGGCACAGGCCGATCACCAAAATCAGCACGGCGAACTGCGGGCCGGTAACCCGGTCAAACCATTCCGGCCCGGCCTCGAAGCGCTGCCCGGAAAACACCTCAGTCAACGTGGGGAGCAGGCTGCCCACCAACACAGAAAGGGTCAGCGTGCTAAACAATGCCAGGGTCAGAAAGAACATCCCATCGCGCGAGAGCAAGTTCTCCACCGTGGCAGACGATGTCTTGAGCACCGCGCGGCGGGTGAAAAGCAAAGCCAACGAGCCAACCAGCGTCACCGCGATGGCGGTGAGGAAATAGCCGCCCAGATTGGAGGCAGTATAAGCATGCACAGACTGGATCATCCCACTGCGGGTGGCAAACGTGCCGAAGAGCACCAGCGCAAAGGAGAAAATGACCATCAGCATGTTCCACCCATGGAAGCCGCGCTGCTCTTCTTGCATCACCGCGCCGTGCAGGAGCGCCGTCGCGGTGAACCAGGGCAACAATCCGGCGTTCTCGACGGGGTCCCACCCCCAATAACCGCCCCAGCCCAACACGTCATAGGCCCAGCGCATCCCCAGCAGTAAGCCCAACCCCAGGCCCAACCACGCAATCAGCGTCCAGGTGTGGATCGCTGCCGTCCACTCCTTAATCTGCCGCGTGATGAGCGCCGCCATCGCAAACGCGAAGGGGATCGCCAACCCCACGTAACCCACGTAGAGCGCGGGCGGGTGAAAAATCATCCCCGGATGGCGCAACAACGGGTTGAGTCCCCGTCCTTCGAGGGGCGCCTGCGCCAGAAGGGTGAAAGGTGGTGAGAGGAATAGCGTCACGGCGACAAAGAAAGCCGAGATCAGGCTCAGGAAAACCATCGCCCAGGGGACCAACGGGCGCGCTCGTTCGGAGGCGCGCCCGGTCGACAACGCGGCAAAGAGCGCCTGCAAGGCACACCACAAGAGCAGCGATCCTTCCTGCCCGGCCCACACCGCCGAAATCTTGAGGTAGACGGGAATCACCGTCGAGGAGTGTTGGGCCACATAACTAAGTTCAAAGTGGTCGGTAAGGAAGGCTACCAACAACACCAATAGCGCCGCACCGAGCAACCCCGCCAGTGCATAAGTGGCGTTTTGCGCGCTTTGCAGCCAGGTCTTTCCCTGTGCGGCTGTAGCGGGAACGGCGGACAATTGGATACTGCGCCACGCCGCATAGGCCGTGTACAAGGCAACCGCTAACGAGAGGCCGATGAGGAGCGTGCCAATTTCGCCGACCATCTCAGTCACCCGCCTGTGCAGGAACTTCTTCTTCGTAACGCGAGGGGCACTTGAGCAACAACTCGTCGGCATAGAAGCGTCCATCCGTGCCGAGCTTGCCGCGCACGATGGCCTGCGCTTCATTCTGCAACAGATCGGGCTTCACGTTGTTGTAGACAACCTCCAACCGGGGGCCGGTGGGGTCTTGAACGGCATCGTGAAGCACCTGCGCCAGCCCACCGCGCCGTTCGACCTCTTTGGGATCGGCAGGCACGTTAAGGATGGTAAACGTGACACGCGGCGCCATTGCATCATAGACAATACTTTCGCCCAGGACGGCGCCGGAGACGGTGATATTGCGTTGCATGGCCGCATCGCCCATCGCCTGAAGTTCTGCCACGGTGACAAAGAACTGTGCCGTGCTTCCGGTACTGCTCACCATCAAGTAGATCACGGCGCCAACAATCAGAAGACCGGCTATCATGAACGTCGTTTTGTTTTGCATGCTCCCCACCCTACGATTTCTGATTGTCCATTTGCGATTATCCTTCGCCATTTGTCCTTCCAGGCCCCATTCTATCCTGAAGGGTATGCTTAGCAAGAGCTTCACCCCTTGTTTGGAGGATCTTATCATTCTTGCTTCGAGGGGAACGCCGTTCCCCGTTTTAAGCGCATAAGACGCGGATCTGGCGATCCGCTCGAAGCAAGAATAGAGGACTGTGACGAGAATGATAAAAAACCCTGACCTTGTTTGCCATTTTGTTGTCTGGAATTCGCGGGTATAATCTTACTATAAGTCTGGAGACAGTATGAACCCAATCCTGATTCGACATTTATACGGCAGCGTGCGCCGGAAACGCTTTTTCTGGTTCCTGAGCCTGTACTTGCTCGGGATCGCGTTGCTGGCTCTGCTCCTCATGGGCCTCGTGGCGACGCCCCTGTTCTTTATCAACATCTCGGAAACCAGCACCACGCTTTCCATGCTCAGCCTCTTCACCGGCGGACGGGCCATCTACTGGTTCTCCGGCATCATCCTGATCTTGACAAGTAGCTTGTTGGTGCCGATCAATGCGTTGGGAGCGTTCGCCGGGGAACGCGAGAATCGCACCCTCGATCTCCTGATCACGACCACGCTCAAAATCCGAAGCATCATTCTGGGCAAACTGGCTTCAGCGATGCTGAGTGGCGCCGTCTACGTCTTGGCAACCTTGCCCCTGCTGATGGCCGGGTTCTGGCTCGGCGGGGTCACCACCACCGAGCTGGGGATCACGCTGCTCTTCTTCGTGCTGGCGATGCTTGCCGGCATCTCGTGGGCACTGCTTATCTCCGCCTTCATGCGACGAACCATCGCCGCCGTGTTGACCTTCTACGGGCTGGCGTTTGCCGCGGCGCCGGTGATTATGATTTTGGCGGCGGCGGCGGGGAGCCTTGCCAATGCGTGGAGATATAACGCCGTTGTCGACATCCAACCTTTTTGGATCGAAGCCCTGGTGCAATACGGCTGGGTCGTCCTGGCCGGATTACACCCGCTGACCGCCGCCATCGTGACCGAGGCCCTGGGCTTCGAGCAAAACTCATGGCTGCTGCTGCACTTCACCGTCGAACGTTACCCCCCTGGCGCCAGCACGACGACCCTGGGCACCCTCACGTTGCCCTCCCCCTGGATCACGTACACAGTCTTTACCCTCATCGCCAGCGCAATCATGTTGCGCATCACCGCCTGGCGGATGGAACGCCCGGAGCGTTGACGATGCCCCCAGGCTTGGACCGCGAAATCGCCCGCTTCAGCCAGGCGCTACGCCGCCACCGTCTGGTGGTGGGTGCAGGATATGGCGTCGTGGGCGCGCTGGCAGCAGTGCTGGGGGCTGCGATCGCGGCGAGACTCACGCCGTTGTGGCACCAGGCCGCTCTGCTGTTGGCCGCCGTTTGGAGCGTGGGTGGCGGGCTGTGCGCCGGCGCAATGCTTGGCTACCTCTGGCCGATGCCACTCCCGCGCCGGTTGCGCCTCTTCGACCAACGCCTGCACCTGGCCGACCGGCTGACGACGGCCTGGGAACTGGCGCAAGGGCGCATTACTGCCCCCGCTGCTCTCGTGCAGCTTCAGCGGATGGAAACCCTGGACGTTGCGCGCGCCATCGATCCACAACCGGCCTTTCCACTGTACCCGCCACGCACGGTAGGAGTCGCAGCGCTGGTTCTGCTGCCGGCCCTCGCTCTGGCGCTCTTCCTCGCCAACCCACAGGAAAGTGTGCTCATCCAACGCGAAGCACAGCAGCAAGCCACCGCCGCCGCCATCGCCCAGCTCGAAGCCATGCAAGAGACCCTGGCGACGAATGACACCCTCAGCGAAGCCGAGCGCGCCGCCGCGCTCCAAGCGTTGGAGGAAGCGCTCGCCACGCTCCGTGACCGGCGCAGCACGCCCACCGAGCAACAAGCCGCCCTTTCGGCGGCGGAACGGCAGTTGGCGGAATTGCGCTCGCCCGAAACTGCCGCACAGCTTCAGTGGCTGGCTGAGGCCACTCCCCTCTCCAGCGCCGAAGTAGTCCAACCGCTGGCCGAGGCGCTGCAACGCGGTGATGCGGAAGCCGCCGCAGCCTATCTGCGCGACCTCCTCGATCCCACAGGAAAGCGGCCCCTGACCGCCGAAGAAACACTGGCGCTGGCCGACGCTTTTCAGCAGATGGCCGACGCCCTGAACGCCACCGATCCGGCGCTGGCCGAACAGTTAGCCGCCGCCGCACAAGAAATCTACAGCGGTGATATAGCCTCTGCGCGCGCCGCCGTCCAGCAGGCCGCAGAGACACTCTCCGAGGCGGCCCAGGCCAACGCAGCCAATCAAACCCTCGCGCAGGCTCAGGCTGCCGTCCAGCAGGCTCAGGAAGGCCTGGGAGCCTCGCAACGGCAAACCACGGCCTCTACCCCTCCGCAAGGCGCTGCGGCCCAACCAGGGGCTTCTGGGACGCAAGGAGAGGCGGGGACGGGCGGCCAGGGGCAAACGACCGGCGACGCGGCAGGAATGCCCGGCAGCGGCAACAAAACCCACAGTGAGGACGCCGGTAGCAGCCAACCCTACGGCTCCACCGAAGCGCCACGCCTCGCCGGTGAGGGCGGCGAAATCACGCTACCACGGCAGGCGACGGCATCCGGTTCGCCGCGCCCCACAACCGGCCTGCCGGGCGAGGCGCGCATCCCCTACCAGGACGCCTATGCCACCTACGCCGAAGCCGCCCAGGCAGATTTGTCACGCAACGTCTATCCGCCCGCGCTACGGGCTTACGTGCGCGAGTACTTCAACGGCCTGGAACCCTGACGTTTGACAAATCCCGCTTTTGTTTTACACTATTCAGCATGTTTGGTCTAGTGTGATGAGGATGTATGAGCGCAATGTTGATCGCTAACGCCAATAACCAGCAGCAGCGGCCTTGTCCAAAGTCCGGTTAGTGCTGCACGGATATTGCGCAATCTTTATAAACCAGCCTACCGGGAAGCGGCAGGCTGGTTTTTCGTTTCGACAAGGAGGTGATGCAACGCATAAAGCAAAGTAGGTGTTCGTGTTTATTGAAAAATAACATTCGTCTGTAAATTTCAATCAGCCAGAAAAGGAGAAGAGGGAAATGGTCCATGAAATTGTGTCTCGCGCCAGGGAAGATAATATTCGTTTTGTGAGTTTTCAATTTACCGACATATTTGGGACAATCAAAAGCGTTACCCTGCCGGTCGTGCAGCTTGAGGGGGCACTCGAAGAAGGCGTTTTCTTCGACGGCTCGTCCGTGCAAGGGTTTGCGCGCATTTTTGAAAGCGATATGATCCTGATCCCGGATCCGGACACCTACCGCGTGCTGCCGTGGAGCGTGCCCGAACGCCGCCGCGCGCGCATCATCTGTGATGTGTATACGACAGACGGCAATCCCTTAGCCAGTTCGCCGCGGACGGTCCTGAAACGCATGCTGGCCCGTGCGAAGGCTAAAGGATTTACCTACAACGTTGGCCCAGAACTGGAGTTCTTCCTGTTCAAGCGCAATGGGGATGCGCCGTTCCAGCCGGTGCCGCATGATGTCGGGGGGTACTTCGACTTTTCTCCCCGTGATGAGGCCCAACAAGTCCGCAGCGAAATCGTCATCGCCCTGGAGGCACTTGGGATTCACGTCGAAATGGCCCACCACGAGGTTGCCGAAGGACAACACGAGATCGATTTTCGCTACGATGACGCGCTAACGACCGCCGACAGCGCCATCACGCTAAAATACACGGTGCGGGCGATTGCCGCGACCTATGGTATTTACGCCAGCTTTATGCCCAAGCCCATCTTCGGCATCAACGGCTCAGGGATGCACACCCACCAAAGCCTGAGCGACGCCAGCGGCAAAAACGTCTTCTACGCCGCCGACGATCCCTATCATCTCTCGAAGCTCGCCTACCACTTCCTCGCCGGGCAAATCGCGCATGCACGGGCGTTGTCGGCCATCGGTGCGCCCACGGTAAACAGCTACAAGCGCCTCACGCCCGGCTACGAAGCCCCCGTCTACGTCTGCTGGGCGCACCGCAACCGCTCGGCGATGATCCGCGTCCCGGCGACCCGTCCGGGCAAAGAAGCCGCGACGCGCATCGAACTGCGCTGCCCCGATCCCAGCGCCAACCCCTATTTGCTGTTCGCCACCATCCTGGCTGCCGGTCTGGATGGCATCGAACGCAAACTCGAAGCGCCGGAGCCAGTCAACGAGGATATCTACCACCTGAACGAGGCAGATCTGGCGGCGCGGTCGATCGGCACCCTGCCGGGTACGTTGGCCGAGGCGCTGGATGCGTTGGAGGCCGACGACGTCGTCCTGGAAGCCCTGGGCGAATCCCTTGCGGAGACGTTCATCCGGGCCAAACGCGCGGAATGGGATGAATATCGTATCCGCGTGACACCGTGGGAACTCGAACGGTATCTCGAAACCGCGTAACATACTAACAATTCACCACAAAGACACGGAGTGCACAGAGGTTTTCTATGTCCACGCTGTGCCTCCGAGGTAAAGACTTTGTGATGCCCCGCCGTGCGCGGGGCATTTTTTTGCGAATTGTCAAAATCATAAACTTCCGGTATAACAAAGACTATAAAAGTCTTCGTGCGCGCTGCATCTTTGCAGGTGCCGCGTGAGACTTTTGGAGTCTGACTCTATTGGAAGGCGCATTATGGTTCAATCTCCGGTTCACATCCGCTACACAGCGAGTGGCGGTGTCGTCACCAACGCCGCGGGGACTCACGTGCTGCTGCTGATCCGACCCGAACGCGACGAGGTGCGCCTGCCCAAAGGCCACGTCGAACCGGGAGAGACGCTTGCCGACACGGCCCTGCGGGAAGTCATCGAAGAGGCGGGCTACGACGATCTCGAAATCGTGGCTGACCTGGGGGAACAGTTGGTGGCCTTTCCTTTGGAGGACAAAGTCGTCAAACGTACCGAGCATTACTTTCTGCTGCGTGCCCGCACGCTGCACCAGACCGAGCGCCCGCAGGCCGACGATCAGCAGTTCTTCACCATTTGGGTCACTTGGGATGAAGCCCTTACCCACCTCACCTTCGAGGCCGAAAGAACGTGGATTCAGCGGGCGCGCCGGATCATGGAGCAAAACGCATGACGACACTTGACGGTCCTTCAACCGCTGTCATCATGGAAATCCACCGGCAGTTGCGCGACCGCTACGGTGATCCTCCGCACCGCCCCGATGGAGACCCACTGGCCGCATTGGTGAACACCATCTTGAGCCAGAACACCAACGACCGCAACCGCGATATCGCGTTTGCAGCACTGCGCGCGCGATTTCCGACATGGGAGGCCGTGCGCGACGCCCCCACCGACGCCGTCATCGACGCCATTCGCCCGGCAGGATTAGCGCCCACCAAAGGCCCAAACATCCAGGCAGCGTTGCGGCAGATTACGGAAGAGCGGGGCGAGCTGTCGCTTGCTTTTCTGGAAACGCTGCCGCCGGAAGAGGCTCGCCGGTGGCTGACGAAGCTCAACGGCGTTGGCCCCAAAACTGCGGCCATCGTTTTGCTGTTTGCGTTGGGACGGCCGGCTTTCCCGGTCGATACGCACATCCATCGCATCACGCGGCGGCTCGGGCTGATTCCACAGAACACGTCACGGGAAAAAGCACACACCCTGCTCGAAAGCCTCATCCCGCCGGCGTTGTACTGGACCCTCCACCTCAATCTCATCGCGCACGGTCGCCAGATCTGCCATGCGCGCCACCCCTTATGCACCGAATGTCCATTGCAAACCCACTGCGCTTTTTTTCAGACATCACAAGCAGGAGGTAAATCAAGATGAAGAGCACCAAGGCGCCGAGATTTGGCCTGCTGCCTTATCAAGCCCTCGCCAAACATTGGTTTGGTCCGGCGTTATGGCTCCTCCTCGCCGGGATTTTGCTGTGGTGGGGCGTGCTGCGGGCTCCCCAAGTTGAACAGCGTTACGCCTTTCTCGGATTCGTGAGCAGTGGCATCAGCCTGCTGATCATCCTCTACACGTTTTTGGCCCGGCGCGCCCACATCAGTTGCCACAAGAACAATTTCGTCATTCACACCCCTTTTTACCCCATCGCTTTTTCATACCAGCGGGTGGAAATGGTACGTCCGATAGAATTCAAGACAATCTTCCCACCGGAAAATGAAAAGAACGCACGCTGGCGTTTATACAAGAACATCTGGGGCAAAACGGTCGTGGTAGTCAACGTCAAAGGTTACCCACTGCCCAAGTGGTGGCTGCGTATGTGGCTACATCCCTATCTGATGCACCCGCGTGAGACGGCCCTGGTATTGCCGGTTGAGGATTGGATGGCCCTGTCGCGCAGCCTGGAATCCCTGCGCAGCAACTGGCGTGAAACGCAACTACAGCGCCGAAAAGGATAAACTACATACACTCTATTGCAGACATGACCTGGCATGCAAAATGTTAAGGTCTGACAATTCCTTACGATCTTTTCCACACGGCTTTTCACAGTCCCACCCATACTTGTAGGGGTAAGAGAAGCGCCATCCCGCACAGCTACGGATTATAAATATTGTTTTCCACACCGATCGATGCAAGATTAAAACTGGGTGCTTTTTAAGATAAAAACAGGGGTGGGAGATTGCGTGTTTCGAGTTTTTTTGGTAAAATGTAGATGGTCACTACAAAGGGGAAGGGATAGTGTCCTCATAACCACGCCCTTTGCACAAAGGCATCATCAGTTAAGCCAGTGACCATCCTTTTTTGTAACCAGTTTGACCGATAATGCTGCCCTTGCGTAATTATCTCAAAAAGGATTGCGTATTCAATATGAACTCACAAAGATTATGGCAAGCGACCCTGGGGGAATTAGAGTTACAGATGACCCGGGCAACTTTCGACACATGGCTCAGGGACACACACTGCATTGGTATGGAGAATGGTAACACCCTGGTGATCGGGGTCAAAAATGGTTATGCCGTCGAATGGCTGGAGAATCGACTTTATCCGGTGATCCAACGTACCTTATGCCGACTGACACAACAAGAAGAAATACAGGCGCGCTTCGTGGTCTGGCAAGCCAAACGCAACAACGGTAACGGTCAGGCTGAGCTTCCAGCCTTAATCCAGGAGGAAACCATGTCGCTTCCATCCCCAGCGCGTGATCCCGGTCTGAATTCCAGTTATACCTTTGAGAGTTTTGTGGTCGGGCCGAGCAACCGCCTGGCCCAGGCGGCGTCGCAAGCCGTCGCCGAAACCCCTGCCCGCGCGTACAACCCGCTGTTTATCCACGGGGGTGTAGGGCTGGGGAAAACCCACCTGCTGCATGCCATCGGGCATGAGTGTTACCGACGCAACATGCAGGTGCTTTACGTCTCTTCGGAGACGTTCACCAACGATCTGATCGAGGCAATCCGCACGCACACCACGGAGTTGTTCCGCGAAAAGTACCGCACGGCTGATGTTTTACTGGTCGATGATATTCAATTCATTGCCGGGAAAGAAAGCACACAAGAGGAATTTTTCCATACATTTAATGCGCTGCGCGACACAGGACATCAGATCGTCCTCAGCAGCGACCGGATTCCCAAAGCCATGGTTACCCTGGAGGAACGCCTGCGTTCGCGTTTCGAATGGGGCTTGATCGTCGATATTCAGCCTCCGGATTACGAGACGCGGGTCGCCATCTTGCAATCCAAGGCCCAACGGCTGCATGTCGATGTGCCTAATGAGTTGTTAAGTTACATCGCCACCAACGTCGAGAGCAACATCCGCGAACTTGAAGGGGCGCTTAACCGCGTGTTGGCGATGGCGCGCCTCACCAACTTGCCCCTGACACGGCAAATCGCC
>JAIOAS010000164.1 GCA_019873725.1 Chloroflexota bacterium
TTCCGGCGTTGTCGTCGGAAACCGGATTTCATCCACGATATGGTCGGGGCCGCTGCCCACCGCGCAGACAAACTTGGTCCCGCCCGCTTCGATGCCGCCGAATAGGTCCATAGTGTCACTCCAAAAACCGAACCACTAATCTGCACGAATCCTCACGAATAGAAATCAGAATTAGTGTAATTCGTGAAGATTCGTGGTTAAATTTTAGCTTCCACACCGCATTGACTGATGCTTATCCAAACCGCCCGGTGATGTAGTCTTCCGTCCTGGTGTGCTTAGGTTTGAGGAACATCTCGCGCCCTACGCCGTGTTCGATCAGCTCGCCTTGCAGGAAGAACGAGGCCCAATCGGCCACGCGCGCAGCCTGCTGGACGCTGTGCGGCACGATGACGAAGGTGTAGTCGGACTTCAGTTCCTGCATCGTGGTCTCGATTTTGGCAGTGGAAATCGGGTCGAGGCCGGAGGTGGGTTCGTCCAGCAAAATGACCTCCGGTTGCAGGGCGAGCACGCGCGCCAGGCACAGGCGTTGTTGTTGCCCGCCGGAGAGGGCGTGTGCCGGGTCGCCCAGGCGGTCGTGGACTTCCTCCCACAGCGCCGACTGTTGCAGCGAGCGGGTCACGGCGGCGTCGAGCGTGGCTTTGTCGCGGATGCCCGCCAGTTCCAGGCCATAGGTGATGTTGCGGTAGATGCTCATCGGCAGGACGACGGGCCGCGCAAAGACGATGCCCACGCGGCGTCGCAGGCGCACGATGTCGTAGCCGGGGCGGGTGATGTCCTCGCCGTCCAGCAAAATGTGCCCGGTCTGCTCGACCACGTCGGTCAGGTCGTTGAGGCGATTCATCGCCCGCAGCAGCGTGCTCTTGCCGCCGCCGGCGGGGCCGAAGAGGACATTGATCTGCCTGGCGTAGATGTCGAGCGTGATGTCGTGCAGGCTCTCTGTGCCGTCGGAGTAGCGCAGACCGAAGTTTTGGATGTGGATCTTGATGTCGCCGGCCATCACCAGAACCTCTGTTTGCGGTAGTGATTGCGGATGAGTGTCGCCAGCACGTTCATCGACAGCACGAAGATGAGCAGCACCAGCGCCGTCCCGTACTGGATATGGATCGGCATCCCCGGCACCTGGGTGCTGATGACGAACAGGTGGTAGGGCAGGGCCATGGTCTGGTCGAAGATCGACTTGGGCAGGCGCGGTAAGAAGAACGCCGCTACGGTAAAGAGGATCGGCGCGGTTTCGCCGGCGGCACGTTCCAGCCCCAGAATCACGCCGGTGATGATGCCCGGCAGGGCCTGCGGGAGCACTACGCGACGGATGGTCTGCCAGCGCGTTCCGCCCAGACTGACGCTGACCAGGCGAAACGATTGTGGAACCGCGCGCAGCGCCTCTTCCGCCGTACTGATGATGACCGGGAGCGTCATAATGCCCAGGGTGAGCGACCCCGCCAGGATCGATGTCCCAAAATTGAGGAAGATGACGAACAGCCCCAGGCCGAACAGCCCGTAGACGACCGAAGGGATGCCCGCCAGGTTGATGATGGCGACACGAATCGCGCGGGTCAGCGCGTTGTCTTTGGCGTACTCGGAGAGGTAAATCGCCGCGCCGATGCCGATGGGAACGGCGACGACGGCCGTGCCGAGCGTGAGCCAGAGCGTGCCAACAATCGCGGGGAGCAGACCGCCCTCTTTCATCCCGTTGTGGGGGTAGGCGGTGAGGAATTCCCAACTGATGGCGGATATACCCTGGTAGACGATGTAGCCGACGATGAAGAAGATCGGCGCGACGACGACGATCGCCGCCAGCGTGATGAGCGCAAATGCGATACGCTGGGAAGTCTGTCTGGATAGTCGAGGCGGTTTGGTGCGCGTCATGCCAGCATCCTTTCGGCGCGTTTGACCTGGCGGAAGACCACCGAGGCTGCGGCTATATTGACAGCGAAGGTGATCACGAAAAGCGTTAGCCCCACGGCGAAAAGTACATGGTAGTGCGGACTGCCGTGCGCCACCTCACCCATCTCGGCAGCGATGGTTGCCGTCATCGTGCGCACCGGCATAAAGAAATCGCGCAAGCCGACCGGCATGCGCGCCGCGTTGCCGGTGACCATCATCACGGTCATCGTCTCGCCAATGGCGCGCCCCACGCCCAACATCAACGCCATCAACACGCCGGAACGTCCGGCGGGCAGCACGATCCGCCAGATCACCTGCCAGCGCGTCATCCCCAACGCCAGCCCCGCATCGCGGTAGGTCTTGGGCACGGCATCCAGCACGTCTTCCGCCACGCTGACGACGGTGGGCAGCGCCATCCAGGCCAGCAGCAGTACGCCGGTGAAGGCGGTGAGGCCGGTAGGGATGTCCAGCGTGACGCGGATGAGCGGCGCAAACACCAGCATCCCGATAAAGCCGATGACGACCGAGGGGATGCCCGCCAGCACTTCGACGAAAGGCTTGAGGATGTTGCGCACCCAATCTGGTGCGATCTCCGCGATGAAGATCGCCGTCGCCAGTCCCAGCGGCAGCGAGACGACTGCCGCGCCGATGGTGACGATCAGCGATCCCATAATCAGGGGAAGCAACCCATAATACCCTTCGATGGGATACCAGCGCGTGGCGAACAGGCCGGAAAGCGGAACTTCCATGAAAGCCGGCGTGCCCTCCTTGATCAAGAACAGGAAGATCAGCACTACCAGGATAATGGCGGAGATGCCTGAAACCTGGATGGCGCGTTCGATCAGGAACTCAACCCATGAAAGCGATCGTTTCGGTTGGCCTTCATGTTGATCCGTCATGGCCTCTCTCCTTCCGTGATAACCGGTACAAAGCCCAGCTCTAGCACGATTTCTTGCGCCGCCGGGCTGAGAATCCATTCCAGGTAGGCTTTGACCTGTCCTTGCGGCTCGCCGGCGGTGTAGATGTATAAATCACGCGCGATGGGGTATTGCCCCGCGTTGACCGTCTCGACGGTGGGCGGATAGTAGGGCTGGCCGGCGCCTCGGCTTACGGCGACGGTTTTCATATCCGGTGTGACGTACCCCAGGCCATCGTAACCGATGGCGTTGGGATTCTGGCGCACTTCCGCACCGATGCCTTCTGATGAAGGGAGCAGGAGGGTATCCGGCGAAAACAGCGTTTTGTTGTCCTTTTGTCCCAGGCGGACGACTTCTTCGAGGAAGTAGACGTGGGTGCCGGAATTCGTCTCCCGCGAGAGTAGCACGATGGGGCGATCTTCCCCGCCGACCTCGCGCCAGTTGGTGATTTTACCGCTGTAGATGTCGGAAATTTGTTGCAGCGTCAGTTTATCGACAGGGTTGTCGGGGTGGATGACGATGGCGATAGCGTCGCGGGCGATGATGTGTTCCTTCGGCTCGAAGCCATTGGCGCGGGCGGCCTCTATTTCCTCGTCCTTGATGCGCCGCGAAGCATTCGCCAGGTCTACTGTGCCGTTGATGAGCGCCGCGATGCCGGTCCCGGAGCCGCCGCCGGTGACGGCGATGCGCACGTCGGGTTCGAGCGTCTGGTAGCGTTCGGCCCACGCCAGCGCCAGGTTGACGATGGTATCGGAACCTTTGTTCTGGATGGTCGCCGAAACGCCGCCGGTCGTCGTCTGCACGGTTTGTGGTCTGCACCCGGCGAGCGCCACTCCCAGCAAGAGGAGCGCCAGTACTCTTATGGTCAAGTGTGTGTCCTTGTTTCGCACAATGGGACATTATAATGTCAACGGGTGAAAAAACAAACCGGCACGGGGTCTTATCACTCTTGCTCCGAGGGGAACGCCAGTTCCCCGTTTTAAGCTCAGGGGAACGCCAGTTCCCCGTTTTAAGCTGAAATGGCTCACAAAACGCGGATCTGGCGATCCGCTTGAAGCGAAATATAGGGAAGCTGTAACAAGGATGATAAAGCCCTTCAAACCGGCATTTGTGGTCTTGACTGTGGTTCAAGGACGTTTATACTTGCGCATATCTGTGACTTGAGGAAAAATGAATCGACTATGCATGAGACGCCGGTTACACCCAAAATCCGCGTGCAACACTTGAATTTTTACTATGGCGCGAAACAAGCGTTGATGGATATCACGTTGGATATTCCGCCTCAAGAGATCATGGCCTTTATCGGGCCGTCGGGCTGTGGAAAGTCCACGTTCTTGCGCTGCCTCAATCGCATGAACGACGAGATTCCTCACACGCGCGTTGAAGGCAAAATCTTGTTGGACGACGCCGATATTTATGCGCCTACCGTGGATGTTGTCGAGCTGCGCCGCCGGGTGGGGTTGGTGTTCCAAAAACCCAATCCGTTTCCGCAGTCGATCTACAATAACATTGTGATGGGGCCACGGTCATTGGGGTTGGAAACAGGGTCGGCGCTTGGCGATATGGCGCAACAGTATTTGCGGCAAGTGGATTTGTGGAATGAGATCAAGGGGGATATGTCGTTGCCCGCGCTGAGCCTGTCGTTAGGCCAGCAGCAACGGTTGTGTATTGCGCGCACGCTGGCGGTTAGGCCGGAGGTGATCCTGATGGACGAGCCGTGCTCGGCGCTCGATCCGATTGCCACGCTGCGCATCGAGGATTTGATGCGGGAACTGCGCCAGCAGTACACGATCGTTATCGTCACGCACAATATGCAGCAGGCGGCGCGTGTATCGGATCGCACCGCATTGTTCTGGCTCGGCGAGTTGATCGAAGCAGCGCCCACCGCGCAGCTCTTCACCCGTCCCGCGCAGAAGATGACGGAGGACTACATCAGCGGGCGGGTAGGATAGCAAGAGGCAAGATGCAGGATGCAAGATGCAAGATGCAGGATGCAAGATGCAGGATGCATTTGCTACTTGCTGCACAGCAGTTTCCCGAAGCCGGTGATGATGACCAGTAGCATGAGGATAGAGACGACGCCTTCCAGATTGAGCGTGGGAAGGATGATGACGGGCAGTCGGCCCGGCAGCAACGGCCAGATGACCCAAAGGACGAACAGCGTCCCCGCCGCCAGGATCGCCAACATCGACAGAATGACCCATTCCTGAATCCACCGTATCATTTTGCACCTCCTGTATGATTCCCGTTTCTCTCAACTATCTGTTTCATGCAGGAGCGTGCCAAAAAGTTCACAGTATTTCGACTACCGACTACACGACTAACAACTACCGACTACACGACTACCGACTACACGACTACACGACTACACGACTATTTCCAAGAGGGGGAGCTATGGTAACACGTTTGATTATTCCAGAGAATTACCGCTGTTTGTTGGATGTGCGTGAGACGGAGGGCGCAATCCGCCAGATCAAGACGTTTTTTCAGACGAATCTGGCCTTCGAATTGAACCTTGTCCGGGTGACCGCGCCGCTGTTCGTGCAGGCCGGGACGGGCATCAACGACGACCTCAACGGCGTCGAGCGTCCGGTGGCGTTTCCGATCAAGGCGATGGCGGACGTGCGCGCCGAGATCGTCCACTCGCTGGCGAAGTGGAAGCGCATGCAGTTAGCCGATTTGGGCTTTGCGCCGGGCGAAGGCTTGTACACCGACATGAACGCCATCCGCGCCGACGAAGATTTGGACAATCTGCATTCACTCTACGTCGATCAATGGGACTGGGAACGGGTGATGCTGCCCGAAGAGCGCACACTGGATTATCTGAAGGCTACCGTCCGCCGCATCTACGACGTGATCCGCCGTACCGAGCGGTATGTCCATCACCTGTACCCTGTCATCGAGCCGTTTCTGCCTGAAGAGATCACCTTTATCCACGCCGAAGACCTCGAAGCGCGTTATCCTGCTTTATCGCCCAAGGAGCGTGAGGATATGGCCTGCCGTGAGCATGGCGCGGTGTTCCTTATCGGCATCGGTGGAGCCCTGCGCAACGGTCTGCCGCACGACGGGCGTGCGCCGGACTACGACGATTGGTCCACGCCGACGGTGAACGGCTACCAGGGGTTAAATGGCGATATTCTGGTCTATTACCCGCTGTTTGATACGGCGCTGGAGCTTTCCTCGATGGGCATTCGCGTAGACGCGGAGGCGCTATTGCGGCAGTTGACGTTGCGTGATGCGCTCGACCGCCGCGAGTTGCTCTTCCACCGGCGATTGTTGGCGGGCGAACTGCCGCAGTCCATCGGCGGGGGAATCGGCCAGTCGCGGCTGTGTATGCTGTACCTGCACAAGGCACACATCGGCGAAATCCAGTCGAGCTTGTGGCCGGAAACGATGGTGCAGACCTGCCGCGCGAATAACATTCACTTGCTGTAGCGGCGACAGCATCCATTGTAACCTATGGAGAATGATGTACGCTGTGATGTGTAACATGGCTTATCTTCAGCCTATGATGAAGTACGGCGTCCTCCTGGCACTGTGTTTGCTGACTGGCTGTGTCGTGCCGGCTGCGCAGGCGGATCCGATGATGTCCGCGTCCTTGGCAACGGCGACTGCCTTGCCAACATCAACTATTGTGGCGACATCCACGCCCACGCTCACACCCGCGCCGACCGCGACGCCAACACCGATCCCCACCATTGTTATCCCTATTCTCACGCAAACGGTGACGCCGACCGTTGCCGCGGCGAACGTCACGCCTATGCCGATCCCCAATACACTGCCTGAGCGCGTGATCCCGGAACCGTTTGGGGTGAATATCCATTTCACGCGCGCGCTGCCCGGCGAGTTGAGTTTGCTGGCCGCGGGGGGCTTTCGCTGGGTACGGATGGACCTGTTCTGGAATACGGTTGAGCAGGAACAGGGGCGTTATAACTTTGGCGAGTATGACGCGCTGGTGGCGGCGATGGCGCAGCGCGGCATCCGGCTCATCTTCATCCTGGATTATGGAAATCCCCGTTATGACTACAGCTTTGCGCCTCACTCACCCGAAGCACGCGCGGCGTTTACCCGCTTCGCAGTGGCGGCGGTGCGGCGCTACCGGGGCAAGGGCATCCTCTGGGAAGTCTGGAACGAGCCGAACCTCGATCACTTCTGGTCGCCCCAGGCAGATGTCCAGCGTTATGGGACGTTGTTGCTCCAGACCATCGCAGCGATCCGGCAGGCTGACCCGACCGCCTACATCATCGCGCCGGCAACTTCCGGCTTTGACTGGCCTTTCTGGACGGCTTTGGGGGATATGGGCGCGTTCACCAAACTGGACGCCGTCACCGTCCACCCCTACGGGCTGGAGATCCCTGAACAGGCCGGTCCGCATTACGTGGCGTTGGCGACGCTGTTACATCGCTACAGTCCCGCCTGGAAGATTCCCGTGCTCTCCAGCGAGTGGGGTTACTCCTCGGTGCGCGGCGGCATCAGCCCGGAGCAGCAGGCGCAGAACCTGACGCGCCAGTGGCTCGTCAACCTGTTGTACGACGTCAACCTGAGCATCTGGTACGACTGGCGCAACGACGGCGTCGATACCGCCGACATCGAACAGAACTTCGGCACAGTGCATCACGACCTCTCGCCCAAACCGGCCTATCGCGCCGCGCGCACGCTGTTGACGACACTGGATGGTTATCGCTTTATGCGGCGGATTCCGCTTGATAGTGCGGATGACTATCTGCTGCTCTTTGCGAAAGAAGGGCAGGCGGCGCTGGCGTTGTGGACGATCACGGAAACGCACACCATCGTTCTGCCGCTGGCGGTGGAGGAGGCATCGTTGGTCACGATGATGGGCGAGCGCAGCATGCTGTCGGGCGGCGACGGCGGATTGGCTGTTGAAGTCGATCCGTCACCGCGCTACGTGCTGTTCCGGGCGGATCAGGCCACCCCCACGCTGACCGGCTGGCGACCTTACGAGACGCTCCAACAGCTACGAGCAGAGGAAGGCTACAGTGTGCGGGTGATCTTCGAGGCGGCGCCCCTTTCGACATTTGGCGAGATGCAGGTATGGGTGGAAGGTGAAGTGCGGGGAACGTTGCCGGTCGTGACGCGCCCGATGGAGGAAAAGCAGATGCGTATCCCGGTCGATGTGACCGGGTTGACCGGCAATGTCCCGGCGGAAGTCGTTTTCATCCCGCCGGACGGGACGCTGCTGCCTTTGCAGTTGGCGTCGATCTGGCTGTTGCTCGACCAGTAGGCGGGTATTTTCTACCACGGAGATGCAGAGAGCACTGAGACCCGGTAGATCACAAATTGCTTTGAGGGGATCGCCAGATCGCCGTTCTGGCCAGTAGATCGAAAAATGCTCCAAATTGAAGGCCACGCGCATTTTTGCGCTGCTCAACGTGACGACGGAGGAGGCGCTGCCGCCGCAGGAAGTCGAGGCTTTCTGCGATCTGCTGCGCGTGCGATGGTGCGGCGACGTTTTCGCGGTTGGTTGCTCATCCTGGCATTGCTTCTGACGTGTGCCCGTCCGGCGCCGGTCGCGGATGTCATTGCGGAAGCGCCGCCGGACTTCGAGGCGTTGGCTGCGCGCATAGGGCGCGCCGAGGCGTGGTACTGGGTTAACGGCTATGCGGCATCCCCGCCGGAGGCTGCCGGGCCACCCCTCAGCCCACGCTTGCCTTCTCTGACCGCCCCTACCACCATCACGTCGGTGCTGACGCCGACGGTGTACTTGCCGCTGGTCGCTAACTGTTTCTCCTTGCAGATCGAGCGCCGCGCCATCTGGATCACGCGCTACGATTGGACATCCCTGAGCGCCGGAGCGCAGCCGCAAAAGATCGATGAACTGGTCGCCAACGTCGCCGGCGCGGGATTCAACACGATCTTCTTCCAGGTACGGGGCGCGGGCGATGCGTATTACACGCCGGGCCTGGAACCGTGGGCATCGCGCCTTTCCGCCGGGACGGTGACGGACACGCTTGGCCTGGATCCCGGCTGGGACCCGTTAGCGCGGATGCTCGACGTGGCGCACGCGGCGGGATTGGAAGTGCACGCTTACATCAACGTGTACCCCGCCTGGCTCCCATCGCCGAGTGAAGCGTATGGCCCGCTGGCTCCGCCGGCGACGACGCCCCCGCAGATGTTCGACCGTTTCACCTACGGTCCGACGCATCCCGAACATCCCGGCGAGTATGCTTTGGGCTGGAACTGGCGTCATCACGACACGGAGGGCAGCCCGATGTTGCTCACGTGGGGCACGTACCTCTGGGCGAGTCCCGGCGTCGATCAGGTGCAAACGTACATCGCTGCCGTTGCCCGCGATATTGTCACCCGCTATCCGGTGGACGGCATCCATCTGGACCTGGTGCGTTATGCCGGACCGATGTACTCTTACGATCCGTCCAGCAACGCGGCGGCAGGCGACGTGCGCACGCCGGCCCGCGATCAATGGCAGCGTGACCGGGTGACGGCACTGGTGCGGCAAGTAACTACGGACACGCACGCGCTGCGCCCGGAAGCGTGGGTGTCGGCGGCAGTGTGGCCGTATTACAAGAACAACCTGGGCTTGCAGACAAGTTCCGGCTATTACGACTATTTTCAGGACTCCAAAGGCTGGCTGGCCTCTGGGGCGGTAGATGCGATTGCGCCGATGTTGTATGGCACCGGGAGCAGCATCCCCGACGATCTCGGTAACTGGCGCATCCTGGCGGAGGATTTCGTGGCAAGCAGCGCGGGCGGGCACGTCGACCTGGGCATCGCCGGATATTACGACGACTTCGCTGCCATCGCCCAGCGGATTGCCATCGCGCGAGAACTC
Organism: Chloroflexota bacterium; assembly: GCA_019873725.1. GTDB lineage: Bacteria > Chloroflexota > Anaerolineae > B4-G1 > SLSP01 > DSWT01. The sequence continues at coordinate 9,610 of JAIOAS010000164.1, forward strand.
GGCGCGCCAGGCCACGCGCTCTTCTCCTATGCTGCGCTCGATAGTCACGGCTACTGGGACGATCTGGCAGCGGGGCCGTATCGCGTCCCGGCGATAGCGCCAACACGTACCCCGTAGTGTAGGGCGATTTGCCAAATCGCCCTACGCGGACTCGTGCGCTCGCGCCGCCTGCATCAGTATTCGTATGATTGTAGGGCGATTTGCCAAATCGCCCTACGCGGACTGGCGTGGCCGCGCCGACTGCATCAGTATTCGCATGGTTGTAGGGCGATCCTCTTTCAGCCGACCTGTTGATTTCCCTGAGTAGGCTAGAGCGTGCTCGGCGCCCAAAAATGCACCAGTTCCCCACGTGTGTTCTCTTGCAGTTCCTTCCACGAGTCGATGGGGAGCGCCACCTGCACGAGCGCGGCGGTAGGCAGGCTTTCCATCGCGCCGGTGAGGCTTTCCAGCAGCATCTCAAGATCGGGGTTGTGCCCGACAACCATCACCAATTCATCGGCATCGTCGAGTTGACGCAACACTTCTACGAAATCATCCGGTTCGGCGCCGTAGAGCGCGCGCGTGGCGATGATCCGTCCTTCGTAATGGCAGGCTTCGGCGACCAATTGGGCTGTGTGCAAGGCGCGTTTGGCGGTCGAGGAGAGGATACGCTGTGGCGTCAGGCTGTGTCGGCGGATGAGTTCGCCCATCAAAGCAGCGGCTTGTTCACCGCGTTTTTTCAGCGGCCGGTCGTGGTCGGCTAAGTCGTCGTATTTCCAGCTCGATTTGGCGTGGCGCATCAGCAATAGCGTTTTCATCGGTTTGCTCCTCGAATGGCAAATAATGGATGGTTTGTTGACCGACAGCGCGTATCTGCGGTCTTTTCATTGGGAGTCAGATATTGCGCGATATTTTTGTAGCTAACTTTCTTGTAAATTCGACGAGAATATGGTATAATCCATTATACTATATTACTGTTCAAATTGAGGAGGTTTTTGAGATGGAATACACGCGTTTAGGACGTACAGGATTGCAGGTCAGCCGTCTTTGTCTGGGCACGATGAACTTTGGCCCGCTGACCACTGAGGAAGACAGCTATGCGATTATGGATCGCGCGCTGGAACTCGGCATCAATTTCTTCGACACGGCCAACGTCTACGGGTGGAAACTCGGCGAAGGCGTGACCGAGCAGATCATCGGGCGCTGGCTGGCGCAGGGTGGGGGCCGCCGCGAAAAAATTGTGCTGGCGACGAAAGTCTACAACAAGATGGGCGAGTGGCCCAACGAACGTGGTTTGTCGGCGTACCACATCCGCAAGGCCGCAGAAGACAGTCTGCGCCGGTTACAGACCGATCACATCGATCTGTACCAGATGCACCACGTCGAGCGCACTACGCCGTGGGAGGAAATCTGGCAGGCGATGGAGCAGCTCGTGCGCGAGGGGAAGGTGCTCTACGTGGGCAGCAGCAACTTTGCCGGGTGGCACATCGCCAAGGCGCAAGCCCACGCCGAGAAGCGCAACTTCATGGGCCTGGTCTCGGAGCAGAGCCTCTACAACCTTAACGCACGGATGATCGAGCTTGAAGTGATTCCGGCGTGTGCGGACTACGGCCTGGGATTGATCCCCTGGAGTCCGCTGGCGGGCGGCTTGTTGGGCGGTGTGTTGAAGAAGATTTCCGAGGGCCGCCGCGCCTCCGAGCGGATGCAGGAGAGCATCGAGAAGCACCGTCCGCAGATCGAGGCTTACGAAAACCTGTGCCAGGAGATGGGCGAGAACCCCGCAGACGTGGCGCTGGCCTGGCTGTTGCACAACCCCGTCGTCACTGCGCCGATTATCGGTCCACGCACGCTTGAGCAACTCAACGGCAGCATGCGCGCCTTGGAGATCAAGCTCTCCGACGAAACCCTGAAGAAGCTCGACGAAATCTGGCCCGGCCCCGG
>JAIOAS010000165.1 GCA_019873725.1 Chloroflexota bacterium
CCCGGCACAATCGTCACCAGTGGGCTGAGCCATTCAGGCATGGAGGACGGCAAGCGAAAAGCAGTGTGGGCCAGCGACAGCACCTCGTCGCGGTTGGAAATCGCCAGCAGTTCGACACCCTGCACTGTGACCAGATCGTGCAGCAACGCCACCATGTCGTCGAAGACGGCACCATCCGGTACGACCGCCAGCACAGGAAACCCCTGCGAGACCACGGCAACCGGCCCGTGCTGAAAATCGGCGGAGGAATATGGCGCGGCGATGATGTAAGCCAGCTCCTTCATCTTCAACGACCACTCAAATGCCGTCGCATAGTTGTAACCGCGCCCCAGTACCACACACTGCTCCATATAGCGATAGCGTTCAGCAGCGCGCGCGATGACCGGATCGAGGTCCAGGGCTTGCTGGACAAGCGCCGGAACGCGCTCCAGATCAGCCCAGCGATCCTCTGTGTCCCCTGCCATCTCGCTCAACGCCGCCGAGAGCATCGCAATGACCAGCAACTGCGCGGTGTAGGTCTTCGTCGCGGCGACCGCCAACTCCGGCCCGGCCTCCACATCGATGACAAATTGCGCCATCTGCGCCAGCGGCGACTGTGGCGCGTTGACGATTGCCAGCGTCGGCACGCCCTGCCGCTGCGCTTCTGCCATCACCTGCACAATGTCCGGCGACTGTCCCGACTGCGAGATGCCCATCACCAGCGCGTTCTGCAGGTTCGGCGGTTTGTGGTACAGGCTGAAGAGCGATGGCGTCGCCAGCGCCGTCGGCAACTGATTGTACGCCCCCCACAGATATTTGGCGTACAACCCGGCGTTGTCCGAGGTGCCCCGCGCCACCAGAAAGAGATAGCGGATATCGTACTCGCGGAGCGCCGCGGCGATCATCCGTAGGCGGTCTTTCTGGTTCGTCAACAACCGCGCCAACACAGCCGGCTGTTCAAAGATTTCTGACTTCAAACTCATGTCAGCGTCCTCCAAATCTTTGAATCCGCGCGGTGACATCCTGGGCCAGCCGCGTGATAAAGCCCTGGGCATACGCTACAATGCTCAGGGTCGAGTCTTCGAGCAAGGGGGTGAGGTCCATCGCAAAGATCAGTCCTGTGGCGGTGTCGGTATCGTGGGAGGCAAAGTAGGTAGCGTTGGCCTGCCGCCGGCCCATCGTCGCCAGATCGTAGCGTTTGCCGCCGCACACCTGTGAATCGAAGACACCCAGCAACGCAGCCTGCAATCCCTGATGTGTTGAAACGTCGAACGCGACTTTGTCGGTATCGACCATCCAATCCAGATCACGCCACACCTCACAGCCGTACAAGTGTTTGGGACGCATCTCAGCAGGCAAGCGCCGCAGCGCCTCGATCACCCGCAACGTCACGGCGACGTGGGTATCGTGCTTGTCCGCCAGATTGTGGGTGTAGACGATCTCAGGCCGCGCCAGCTCGAACAGCGCGCACAGGTCTTCAACGGGCGCCGGATCGGCGCTGTCTTTCAGTACAGCACTCGGATAATCCAGCAATACCTGCGCGCCGTATTCGCCGATAACCGCGGCCTTCTTTTGCTCCCTGCGCCGCACGACCTGCATTTGCTCGTCGGTGTAATCGCTGTACAAATCCGCGCGGGGCGATCCCGCTCCGTTGGTCACGACGACGCCGGTAAACCAACAGGTATCACACTGAAAACCCTTGAGGATGCCGTCGAAGGCCATAATCTCCAGGTCATCTTGATGCGCCCCTACCGCCATGTGCGTTGTGCGCGCCAGCGCCGCCTCTACCGGCGCCCCATCCGGCACAAAAATCTCCGCCGTTTCACGATGTAGTTTCATCTCAACTCCTTGTCTGTTGATGCCCAAGCGCCGGGAGGCTGGCTGCGGCGATGGACTGCCCCACCCGCCGGCTCTTCTCGTCGGGCAGTTGGATGTGGATGCGCGCTGCCAGCTCGGGGAATTCTTCCGCTAACACCGTATTCGCGCCATCAAGGATAAGCTGCCCACCGCTGCCGGATGTGCAGCGTCCCAAGATAAGGACGTGGCGCAAGTCGTAAAAATCGGCATAGTGCGCGATGGCGTAGCCCATATACACGCCCATCGTCTCCCAAATCTGCCGCGCGCCGGCGTGACCGGCCTCCAGCTTCTCCTGGACGAACTTCAACTTTGCCGCCGGTGTGACATCCTCCGGCAGGGCAATACCCGCGCGCGGCGCGAGACGGAAGACGCACTGCTGCGAGAAATACGTCGCCCCCACCCCCCGGTCGCCCGACCATTCGTCGGTGGAAGCATCGGGATTGTAATCTACCGGCGCAAAGGCCAATTCGTTGAGCCAGCCGGTGATCGTCCCATCCGGCGCGACATAACCGGCTGCCTGGCTCGATCCCAGCGCGATCCCCAGCACGCCGTTATCCTCCAATGACATCGCACCCGCCAGCGCCGTCACATCGCCATCGTTCACGATTTCGAGCGGCGCCCCCATCTCATCGCGGATACGGAGAAACAGCGTTCGGATCTCCTGATAGCGTTCCTGGGGGACGGCACGAAACAGCGAAGCCACCCGCACCTGGTTATCGACGTAAATGCCGGCAGCGCTGCCACCGATAGCGTCCACGCGGGGTAACTTCGCCGCCGCCGCGCGCAGACTCGCCATAATCTCGCGGTAGTGATAGGCGGGGTCGCTGTGGACGCTCGGCTCCCACACCACCTCTTCGCTGTAGATCGCCTTGCCGTCCACTACGGCGGATACCTTGCGGTCCGAAGCACCCAGATCGAAGCCGATACGGCAGCCTTCCAGGTGACGGCCTAGCGGACGTCCGCTTTCCCGCGCGGGCGGCACATCCTCTGGCGCGCACGGAACGACGGTGAACGGCCGCTCGTACACATCCTCGCCCATAAAGTGATAGTCGAACGCGCGCGCGCCATCGGGTGCGTAGATCGCGCGTAAAGCCGAACCAATGTCCAACGGGCCACCAACATAGATGCGCCAGCCGCCACGCTGCCAGAGCAGGAATTTGAACAGCCGTTCGGCATAGGGCAGATTTGCGCCGGCCTGGGGATGTCCGGCGGGGAACACGCGCGTCTCGAAGCGCGAAACAACGCCGTTGAGTTGCTCTACGCCAAAGAGCAGTGGCACACCGCCACCTGCGGCGGCGACAGCAGCTTGAAAAGCACGATTCGCCAAAACCGCCGGCCGAAACCCCGGATCGAGCGGGGGCGTCATACGGGGTTTGACGAGTTGAAAATCCTGGTGCATCACCATTTCCTCCGAGCCCAGTCAGGTGTTCTCAGGTCTGATCGTCAAAGTACAGACAGAGATTGTGCGCACACTCGACTTGGGTTTGTGAAAAAGATATCGGTTGTTGGGGTACTTAGAAAGTTAATTTTACTTACCAAGTATTGTAACACGAAATGGCGGTGTTGTCAAGACACGAAAACGCAGAGAGACAGGGCTTTATCACTCTCGTCACAGTTCCCTATTTTTGCTTCGAGCGGATCGCCAGATCCGCGTCTTAGCGTAAAACGGGGAACTGGCGTTCCCCTCGGAGCAAGCATGACAAGACCCTGCTCAGAGAAAGAGCTTATCAGCTCTACCGAGAGCGGAACGCCTCGTTTCGATTTTTGGGCAAGAGGCATGGGTAAACGCGGATTTAGCAATCCGCGCGCAGGAGCCAGACTACAAAAGTCTCACGAGGTGCCTGATACCGGCTGAGACTTTTGTAGTCTTTGACTACAAGACTACAAGACTACAGGACTACCCGACTATCCGACGTTTTTGCTGCGCACAAGCAGCGTCCACGTCCCTTTCTGAACGGGTTTGTTGTGTTGATTGAAGATGGTGACATAGAGCGTGACCAGGCCGCCGTTGTAGCCGGGCATCTCATGCTTTTTGTTGACTTTGAGCGTGGCCCAGATCGTATCGCCGACCTTGACCGGCGCACGGTACTTCCAGTCCAGGGCAACGAAAGCATCCACCGTGCCGCTCAAATAGCCCAGACTGTTCGCCAGGCCGGTACCAATCGACAGGACAAGCGCGCCCTGCACGATCAATTCCCCGAAAGGTGTGGTGGCAGCGAAATTTTCATCGGTGTGCAAGGGGTTGTAATCTCCCGATAGCCTGGTGAAAGTCTCCAGGTCTTCCCTGGTGATCGTGCGTCGGGCAGTCTCGAAATGCAGGTCGGGATGCAGGTCTTCGTAGTACAGTTTTTCGATGGGCATACAACCTCCGGGTCCACAGGCGGATGTCAGCGAGTGTTTAGCAATTCCTCGAATAAAGCGATGTAACCTTGCACGGTGCGTTCAGTAGAGAAACGAGCGGCGATTTCCTCGCGGGGACGGATGTAGGCGTCGCGGTGATCCAGAACGTGCAGCATGGCCTCTGCTAACCCCTCGGCGTCACCGATGGGAGCAATTTCGCCCATACCGGTTTGCCGGATGGGTTGGCGCACGCCGGGCAAGTCGCTGGCGACACACGGGACGCCACACAGCATCGCCTCGACCTGCACCAGGCCGAACGATTCGGTAGAATTGAGGCTCGGCACAACGAGTAAGTCAAGGTTGGGATAAAAAGCTGCCATCTGGACCGGATCCAACACATCCAGGAACTTCCATTTGTCCATGTCTTCGTAGCGGCGGATCGTCGGCGCCAGCTTGCGGGCGTAAGCCTCCTCCGCCAGCACATCACGGTACTGTCCGGCGAAGAGGATGCGCGCGTTGGGGTAGCGTTCCAGAACGCGAGGAAAGGCATTGAGCAGCACTTCCACGCCCTTCTCTGCGGCCAGGCGCGCCGCCATCCCAATGACCGGATGCGCACGCTGGGGGTTGTGCATTTTGGCGAAGGCGGCCATCCCGGAAGGCGTCATCGGCGGCAATTCCACCGGTGGGGAGATGACATGGAGCTTCTCGCTAAACCTAAGCAGAAATGGGGAATGGTCGGCAAAATCCTGGGTATAAGCGACAATCTTGTGGGAAAATTTTCCCGCCAGGTTATTCATCAAATCCACGACCCGGTTCACAAAACGATTGAAAGCGCCAGAAGGCAGTTGCAGGTCGCAGTGGTAGGTGAGGACGGTGGGCTTCTTGAGCAAGCGGCCACGCAAGGCCACCCCCGCCGCGTCGAATTGGGGCAAGTGCAGGCTAATGACGTCGGCTTGCGTGACGAGCTTCCACGCCAGGAAGCCAAATGTGGGCATAATCACGCCCTTGCTGATGCGGAAGAGCACCGGCGCGCGCACGATGTGCACACCGTCGATAGTCTCCCGGCGCGGCAGGTGGCGGCTGTAGTGCGAGGTGAGAATGGTGACTTCGTGTCCCTGCCGGGCCAGTCCCTTCGCCAGCCGCTCTGCATAGATGGTCAGACCGCTGGTATGCGGGCGGTAATACGTCAAAACGATGAGAACGCGCATGGGTGACTCCGTGATGCGTAATGGGTAACGAGTAATCAGTGATTGGGATCAGGTGAACAGGGCGCGGTTTTCGACAACCCAGCGGTAGAGGCGCGTGATGCCTTCTTCGACCCCCACTTTTGGACGCCACCCCAGGTATCCGGCGGCTTTGCGGATGTTAGCCACGAAGATACGCTGGTCGCCGGGTCGCCAGTCGCTCCAGCGGACCGGGATTTCGCGCCCGGTCAGCCGTTCCAACAGGGGGCCGAACTCTTTCCACACCGAAAGTTGATTCTCCGGGCCGCCGCCCACGTTGAAGGTTTGTCCCGCGACCCGGTCGATGTTGGCAACAGCAGCATCGTAGGCATCCAACAGGTCTTCGACGTAGAGTAAATCGCGCACCTGCTTGCCGTCCCCGTAGATGGTGATAGGGCGGTCCAGCACCGCGGCGATGACAAACCACGCCACCCAGCCCTGATCCTCCACGCCGAACTGACGCGGGCCATAGATGCAGCTCTGGCGGAAAACAACGGTAGGCAGGTTGTAGATACGCGCGTAATCGCGCACGTATTGGTCGCCCGCTCCCTTTGAACATCCGTAAGGCGAGTGAAAATCCAGCGGGTACGTTTCGGGGATGCCGCGCGGGTAATCGCGGTAGGCGTAGCGCGTTTCTTTCTCTTCCACAATCAGCGATTCCATGCCGCCATACACTTTATTCGTCGAGGCAAAGAGCACGATGGGATGGTTAGCCATCAAACGCGCCGCTTCCAGGACGTTGAACGTGCCGGTGACGTTGATCTCGAAGTCTTCACGTGGATGCATGACGGAGGTCGTCACGGCAACCTGGGAGGCCAGGTGAACGATGACATCGACATCGCGCACGGCGGACGCGAGCAGCGTCGCATCACGCACGTCGCCCTGGATGAGCCGGAAAGCATCAGCGCCAAACGTCGCCCGTAGCCAGTCGAGGTTGGTCAACGCGCCGCGCCGCGAGAGATTGTCGTAGATGGTCACGCGCTCCCCACGTTGCAGGAGGCGGTGGACATAGTTCGAGCCGATAAACCCGGCGCCGCCGGTGATCAAATAATGCATTAAAAAAACCTCCGTGTTACGATGGATCAGGAGAATTTGACTGGGGTGCGGTTTCAACCTGCTGCGCGTTGCTGACGAGGCTCTTGAAGGAGATACCCCAGACCAGGAGCGTCAGCGCGCCCAGGATGATGCCGGTGAGGTAAGCCAGCGCGTGGACGAGCACGGCGTAGGTCAGCCCGGCTTCGCGGGCGATGTCGAAGCCCCAGAAGAGCGCCTCGCGCACCGCGAAATGGAACGATCCCAGGCCGCCGGTCGCCGGGAACACCATCCCAAAGGCGCTGGACCAGGTGACGACCGTGGCCTTGAGCACGCTATCACCGGCGGGGATGAAGGGGCAGGCCTGCAATCCGGTCAGAAAATACAGCGGGGTCACGATCCACAAGAGCACCGACCATAACAGCATTGCCGCCCCTTCGCGCGCCGAACGCAGGGCGATAAAACCATCCAACGCATGCTGAACCGGCTTGAGCCAGCGTTCGGGATTGGGGATGTGCAGCATTGTCAATACACGCTGCACCAGCGCTTCGATCTTTTGCGGGAAAAGCGCCACCAGAACAAAGGCCAGCAGCAGTCCCAAAGCCAGCACACCGCTCAGTCCGATGACCAACTGATAAGAAAACGACCCCGCCACCTGCCCGCCGGCCAGGTACGAGCGCAATCCGGGCACAAAGGGCAACGTCACAATGAGCATAATGACGACGAGGAACATATCCAGCACACGCTCTACCACGACGGTAGAGAGCGCTGCAAGGGCCGAGACCGGCCCGCGTGTGGCAGCAGCGACGGCGCGGGCCGGATCGCCGGCGCGCATCGGCAGCACCCCACTGACCAGATAGCCGATGTTGATCAAGCCGAAGGTATCGCGGAAGGAGATTTTGCGCCCCAACAGAATCCGCCAGCGTTGCGCACGGACGACGAGCGTGAGCAGAATCAATCCGAGGGTCAGCAGGAGCCACCCCACCCTTACTTGTTGCAATGCTGCCCGCACTTCGGAAAAATTTACCCCACGGAGCGCAAAATAGAGGGCCACCGCGCTCAAGGCCAGTGTTACGATGATTTGCAGGCTTCGCTTTTTCATACGCCACATTATACCACATGGAGCATATTTGAAAGTCCGCCGACACCAACCTTCCGGCAGAATCAGCAGGAAGCCAATTGCTTTTTCCCCATTCGACGTTATGATTGCCGTTTTGAAGGAGGTTATGATGACAACAATACCTATTTTTGTAGACAGCACTGCAGACCTTGATCCTACATTATTAGAACGTTATCAATTAAGAGTTATTCCTTTGAATGTCCACGTGAACGGTAAGAGCTACCGGGATGGGATCGATCTGACCACCGAACAGCTCTTCGCGTTGATCGATACCCATGGCGTTTTGCCCACCACATCAGCGCCCGCGATTGGCGATTTTGTGGGGGCGTTTTCGGGGTACACGGACGGCATCTTTATCGGCATCTCGTCGAAGCTATCTGCCACCGTCAACAATGCGCGGCTGGCGGTCGAGACGGTCCTGGACAGCCGCATCCGTGTGGTAGACTCACTCACGCTGTCGTCGGCGATTGGACTGCTGGCGCTCAAGGCCGCCGATCTGCGTGACGCGGGCGCAGGCATCGATGAAATCGTGGCCGGCGTCGAGGCCGCGCGCGCCAACGTGCGGATGTCGTTTGTGCTAGAGACGATGCGCTACCTTTATATGGGCGGGCGCTGTACGGCGCTCCAAAGTCTGGCCGCAGGGATGCTGAAAATCCGCCCGATCATCGCCGGGATGCCCGATGGGACGCTGGGCCTCAAAGCCAAAATCCGCGGCAGTCGCACGCGCGCTTTGGATGCCTTGCTCGAAGATTTCGCCCAGGCTTTACCGGCAGTAGACCTGCGGCGGGTGTTCGTCACCCATGCCGCCGCTGCGGAGGATGCCGCCTACCTGGCGGAGCGACTCGCTTCGCTGGCTGCCATTCAGGAGATTCACATCACGACGGCGGGCACAGTCATCGCCAGTCATTGTGGCCCCGGCACGGTAGGCATTTTGTACCTGACGCAACCTGATGGCAAGTCGGCCTGTTAGGGCGAACAATGCATAAGTGTCTGACCTTCGTTTTGGGTGGTGGAGGGGCGCGCGGGGCATTGCAGCTCGGCGCACTGCGCGCCCTGTTCGAAGCCGGTATCCAGCCTGACCTGCTGGTAGGTACCTCGATTGGCGCCGCCAATGCTACCGGTCTGGCGCTGTGGGGCGTCAATTCAAACGGCCTCGCAGCACTGGAACGGGCCTATGAAAAGATGGCAGCTTCCAACTTGATGAATCCGCGGCTTGCCGAATTGACGCGGCGTCTCCTGTCTGGACATCCCAGCCACTATGGCAGCCGACGGGTGACCGAGTTTTTCATCGCGGAAGGCATCACCCCCGATTTACGCTTTGGACAGTTGAAAAACGTCCGCCTGGGTCTGGTGGCGGCCGACCTGATTACCGGACAGCCGGTGATTTTTGGTCAGGACCCGGAACAATCGATTCTGGAGGGACTGCTGGCCTCCATCGCCCTGCCACCCTGGTTTGCACCGGTTAAGTATGACGGGCACTTCATCGTGGATGGCGGCGCCGTCAGCAACCTGCCCATCGAACCGGCCCTGCGGATGGGCGCGACGGAGATTATCGCCCTCGACGTGGACAATCCCGGCGCACCGGCGGAGCATCCCCAGGGGTTTAACCAGCTTATAGCGCAACTCATTCTTACTGTCAGCCGGCGGTACATTCAACTGGAAACCGCGCTCGCCGAAGCTCGTGGCGTGCCTGTCCACCACATCGAACTGCGGAGTCCCGAAACGACTCAGCTCTGGGACTTCCAAAACTATCAGCGGTTGATTCAGGTTGGCTACGAGACCACCATCCGCCACATAGGTACCTGGCAAAACCACGCCGGGTCCGCTTGCGGATAAAATGGGCCGCCGTACCTGCGGGTGCATTTCAATTCGGGGGCAAAAGCCAGATAAACGTCTTATTGAACCGCAGAGTTCGCTGAGAGCGCAGAGAAATTTCCGGTAACTCTGCGGACGCTGCGTGCTCTGCGGTGCAATTTAAGAAAAGTCGCCCCTATTCTGAAATGCATCCGTACCTGCGGGTGCATTTCAATTCGGGGGCAAAAGCCAGATAAACGTCTTATTGAACCGCAGAGTTCGCTGAGAGCGCAGAGAAATTTCCGGTAACTCTGCGGACGCGGCGTGCTCTGCGGTGCAATTTAAGAAAAGTCGCCCCTATTCTGAAATGCATCCGTACCTGCTGACGTTTTGCGGCTTCCCCTGAACCGTGCTAGAATAGCGGTTGAGGCTTGGGGATGACAGCACAAAAGGAAAAACTTGCCCCAAGTCACAGAGGACACGATGCTCTTAGCAGTCAATGTGGGAAACACGAACATAGTTTTCGGTCTTCATGACGGGGAGAAATGGCTGCGGCAGTGGCGCGTGCGGACGGTGCGCGACAAAATGCCCGATGAGTACGGTCTGCTCTTCCGCGAGTATCTGCGCGAGACGGGCGTGTCACTCAAGGACCTGGAACAGGCCGCCATCAGCAGCGTCGTTCCGCCCATCACCGACCGCATGGAGGAGATGCTTAGCACGCAGATGGGCGTCGCGCCGTTGATTATCAGCGCAGCGGTGAAAACCGGGCTGAGGTTCGCCATCGACAATCCGGCGGAGCTGGGAGCCGATTTGATCGCCGACGGGGTCGCCGCTTACGATCGTGTGCGGGGTGCGTGCATCGTGGTGGACTTCGGCACGGCGACGACATTCTCGGCGGTGGCAGCGGATGCAACGTACCTCGGTGTCGCCATCGCGCCGGGCATCCACATGGCAATGTCGGCGCTGGCGGGGGGGACGGCACAACTGCCGCAAATCCGCTTGAGCGCGCCGCCCAAGCCGATCGGCACCAACACCGTCCATTCGATTCAATCCGGCATTGTGCTAGGGTATGTCGGGATGGTGGAGAGCCTGATCGCCCGCTTCCGCGAGCAAATGGGCGTGCCGGCGCCCGTGCTGGCGACCGGAGGCCTGGTACGGTTGATCTCGCCACTCACATCCTGCTTCGCGGTGGTAGATGAATGGCTGACCCTGGATGGCATCCGGTTGATCGCGCTGCGCAACAAGAATAGTGAATCGGCGAATCGGCGCATCGGCGCATAGTCTACACCCCACAACCCAAAACTCACCTCGCATCACCATCGGGATACTCCTGCTGGCCTTGTTCGTGCGTGGAGCATGGTTGGCGCGCTTTCCGACCGATCCCATCGCCCCGGTAGATGCGGAAGGTTATCATTTGCTCGCGGTGAATATGCTCGCCGGGCACGGCTTCGCCATCGGATGGGAAGCGCCGTTCTGTCCGACGACGGTACGCACGCCGCTGTATCCTCTGTTTGTGGCGGGAATCTACGCCATTGTGGGCAATGATCCGATGCGCGTATTGCCGCTGCACCTGCTGCTCGAAGGGTTGACGACGGCGCTGGTGATCCGGTGGGGGTGCGATCTCGGCGGCAAGCGCGCGGGATTGTGGGCCGGCGCGCTGTATGCATGCAACGGCACGACACAGCGTTATACCGGCTATCTGCTCTCCGAAGCACTGCTCCTCCCGTTGTTGACGGCAGCCTTGTGGATGACCACGCGCTGTCTGCGCCGCCCCGCCCCCAGAAAAGCTGCCGCCGCCGGGCTGCTGTGGGGCCTCGCCCTGCTCACCAAACCGAATGTGCAGTTCCTCGCTCTGGTCGTGGGGGGATTGGTGACGTGGCGAATGGCAAATAGCAAATGGCGAATGGCAAATCGGCGAATCAGCGAATCAGCGAATAGCCCGCAACCCGCAATCAAAATCACGCATCGTGCGCCACACCTCACATTTCTGGCTTTTTGGCTGGCGCTGGCCGTTGTGCTGTTCCCCTGGCTGTGGCGTAACCGTGCTGTGTCTGGCCGGTGGATGCTGTCTACGGCTTTCGAGGAGAATCTGGCGCGGGTGAGTGCGGTGGCGACGTTGGCCGAAATCGATGGCGTGCGCGCCGAACCGTGGACGGAGACGTGGGAATACTACTACAA
>JAIOAS010000166.1 GCA_019873725.1 Chloroflexota bacterium
AAAGCGAAAAGCGCTGATGCGCGATGTCTATTGGGTGCTCGGCGACAAGAAGTACACGACTTACCAAACCTTCGTTGCCGCTGTGACGGAGTATAACAACGCCATAGCTCCGGGAAAACACGGCTGGAACCCCGATGAAGTCGTTTCGCTCACCCCCATCAAGGTGGTGTACGAAGCCATGTGGAAAGACGAAGACGACACCATCGACCTCGACATCGGCATAGCCGGTGTTCCCGTGACCATGGGACAGCTTCTCTTCGCGTTAAACAACGCCACATACGATTTCTTCTCGGATGCCGATAGCCGGTACTTCGAGGGGCTGGCTTGGGTCAAGGACACCACATACGAGCTGCTGGTCGGCAGCTAGAGAATCGACGATCGTTTGACGGTCGAGGGCCTGCTCGCCGGAACCGCAGCGCCCAAATACATCGATCTGTCGCAAGGCGGGTTGAGCTTCAAGAAGACAAAGACGGCGAAGTCAGTCGGAGAGCAACAGCCGTTATTCTAAAAGTATTTCTCGGAATGTCTGTCTGAACCGCTTCCCGAAAGCTGTGGCCGCTCTCCGACCGCGCCACCGTAAGGAGCACGGTCGGGAGACCGGCCCAAGCGGGAAATTGTTCTTTCAACTTTCACCGCGAATTGCGCGAATCCTCGCCAATTTTTCAAGAAAGATTCAGCGAATGTAGACATTCGCGTAAATTGGCGAGATTAGCGGTTTGTTACCCAAGGAGAACCCATGATCTACCACATCGTGACGGAGTCAGACCTGCGCGCGCACTTGAGCGGCAATGTGTATACCCCCGCAAGCCTCAAAGACTTCGGCTTCGTCCATTGTGCCCTGCAAGCGTCGGTCATCGCGGTTGCCAATGACTACTTCTCTGGCGCTGCCGAGCCGGTGCTCCTGCTGGAGATCGACCCGGAGCGGCTGACCTCCGAGGTCCGCTACGAAGCCGCCGCGCCCATCGCCGGAGGAGGTGCCGCGCACCTCCTTGACGCCGCGCTCTTCCCACACGTCTATGGCCCGCTCCATACGTCAGCGATCGTCCGTGTTGGCGTGCTTGGCGTGACGTCCGATGGCTATCACTGGCCCGGAGAATTCGAAGCGCTGGATGCGTTTCTCAAGGAGCGCCAGGCATAAAAATGACAACCGCGAATGTCCATTTGTTTTCAGAGATTCACGTAGATTGGCGAGATTAGCGGTTTATTTTCCGAGAGGAGGTTACTATGTACAGGAAGCATATTGTCGTCAGTATTCTGATGTTGGGGGTGTTGCTGGTCCTGACCACGAGCCGCAGCAGCGCCCAGCAGCCGCAGCCCCCGGAAGGCAACCTGCCGGACTCGACCGCGGCGCAATCTCTCGATATGACCTTCACCTATCAAGGCCGGCTACAGGCGGACGGCGCGCCCCTGGATGATACCTGCTCCATGGCCTTCCGCCTCTACGACGACGCCGCCAGTGGCACTCTCATCGGCAGTCCCGTCACCACCAGCGTGTCCGTGGCGGAAGGGTTCTTCACCGTGGGGCTGAACTTTGGCAACAGCGCCAGCCTCTTCAATGGCGACGCGCGCTGGCTCGACATCATGGTCAAGTGTACGGGCGACGCGGCTTACATTCCCCTGACCCCGCGCCAGCCGCTCAATCCCGCTCCGTATGCTCTCCAGGCCGCGCAACTGGTTTCTTTCAACCCCAACAACCGGGGCGCCAGCGTGGCCTTGAGCTGGTACAACGACGGCGTCAACGACTGGCCGCGCATCCGCTACGGTGGTAACGGGGAAGGCTCAGCGAACGGATTGTTGATCCAGGGGCCAAGTGATGCAACCCGCCTGACGCTCCTCCATAACGGCAACGTCGGCATCGGGACCACCGGTCCTACAGCCCGCCTGCAGGTGACTGCCGGCGACACCCAACGCGCGATCCACCTCACGGGTGGTACAACCATCATCAGCACCAGCCTTACCAGCAAGTGGAACCTGCCATCCAGCACCGGTGGCAATGCCAGGCTGGCGGTTATCTCGGCTGACTCGGATACAGCGACCGGGCTGGGGTTCATCGTGGGCAGCAACGTGGCCTCCCCGGTGGCGTGGATGTACAGCAGCAACGGCAGGAATGCCTTCACCGTCGCCAGGAAGGGCTATGCGGGCACGGGTGCAGACATCTCCACCATCGACGATTACCTGGCTCCCCTGTTCCAGGTGCGGGAGAACGGCAACGTCGGCATCGGCACCACTGACCCGAGCGGCGCGCTGGAGATCCGCAAAGAGGACGCCGGTGTCTACCTGAACGACGCCACCGATGGCACGCCTGAGGTCGCGCTGCGCGTCAGTGACGAGAACTTCGAAATCGTCGAGGTCGAGGATACCACGGCCACGCCCCAGTCATCGCTGGGTGGGCAGGCCTGGATAACGATCCGCGACAGCAGCAGCAATTTCTACGTGGGCATTGGCACCACGAACCCGCAGCAAATGCTCGACGTGGCCGGGACAGCGCGCGCGCAGGTGGTGCAGATCACCGGCGGCAGCGACCTGGCCGAGACGTTCGAGGTCAGCGGCCCAGAACCCATCACGCCGGGGTTGGTCGTCGCCATCGATCCTCAACGCCCCGGCGCGCTGCGCGTCTCGGATGCGCCCTACGATCGCACGGTGGCGGGCTGCATCAGCGGCGCGAATGGCCTCAACCCCGGCCTGGTGATGCAGCAGGAGGGCAGCGCGGCCAGCGGCGACTACCCCGTGGCGGTCAGCGGGCGTGTCTACTGCTGGGCTGACGCCTCCACCGGGCCGATCCAACCCGGCGACTTGCTGACGACCTCTGCCCTACCCGGCCATCTCATGCGCGTGAGCGACTACGACCGCGCGCACGGCGCGGTGGTCGGCAAGGCCATGAGCGCGCTGGAGGCGGGGCAAGGGTTGGTGCTGGTCCTGGTCGCGTTGCAATAGGGAGGCTGGCGATGCATACCTCACACATCCCAATGACCCGGCTCGGGGCGTTGATCGCAACCCTGGGGGCAGCAGCCTTGCTGGGGGGCCTGTTGTGGCTGGCGCTGCCTTCTTCCCAAGCGCCGCCGCAGGTTCAGGCCGCCTGTGGCGCGGGGACGAACCAGGGCTTTGCCCCGCACCACCCACAGCCTTATCCGGTTGATTCCGGCTTGCATACCTGGCGTGAGAGCGCGGCGGATGCCGCAGTTGCCCCGGCCTTCCGCGAGACGGTGCGTGTGCCCGGTGCGCCGTGGCTGCGGCTGCGCTTCAGCGCGTACGAACTCGGCGCACAGAGTTATCTCGTCATGACCTCGCTGGCCGACGGCGGCTGGCAGCGGTTGGATGCCGCTCAACTGGCGCAATGGCGTCACTCGAGCGCCTACTTCAACGGCGATGCGGTCGAGGTGGCGCTATACGTTGGACCGGGGGATCAGAACGTGTACTTCCGCATGACTGAGATCACCGTGGGCGACCTGAATAGCTCCATAGCCCCGACGCAGCCCGATCAAATCCTGGCGCCGCAGAGCATCTGCGGGACAACCGACGACCGTGTCGCTTCGAACGACCAGGCGGTCGGGCGAATCGTGTACACCTCTCCGATCTCGGATTCCTTTTGCACCGGCTGGATCGTCGCCAGCGGCGCTTACCTCACCGCCGGACACTGCGCCGACCCGCTGGAGGATATGGATATCCTGGAGTTTCAGGTGCCATCCTCGCTGGCCGATGGGACGGTCCAATTTGCCGACCCGTCCGACCAGTACGCCATCGATCAGTCGTCCGTCGTCTTCCACGACAACGGGGTTGGCGACGACTGGGCCATCTTCGACGTGTCGCCAAACCCCAACACCAACCTCTTGCCGCCCTTCGCCCAGGGTGCCTTCTACCGGGTGGGGTTGGCGAGCGACACGACGCCCGCCACGGTGCGCGTGACCGGCTTCGGCGTGGACGGGCCGCCGCCCTGCTTCGGCAATCGTCAAATCGACGGCTGTGAATTCGCAGACCGCAACGCCGACAGCGAGACCCAGCAGACCCATGCCGGCTCCTACGGGGGTGAACACACCGCAGCGTCTAACGACGTTTACATCACCTACACCGTTGATACCCAGCCGGCAGGCTCGGGCAGCCCGGTGATCGACATCATGGACGGAGTGACCGTGTCGGTCGGGATTCACACTACCGGCTGGTGTACGTCCGGCGGGGGCGGCAACGCCGGCACCAGCTTTGCCAACACCGACCTGGCTCTGGCGCTGCGGCGCTTCCCTGGCCCGTTAATGGTTTACGTGGATCGCGGACACCCCGTGGGCACGGTCAGCGGCGACATCTTCCGGCCCTGGCCCACCGTGGACCTGGGGGTTTACTTCGCCAGTGCAAATAGCACGCTCAGCATCGTGCGCGGCTCCTACAACGAAGCGATCACCATCACCAAAGCCGTGACCTTGACCGCCCCGGTCGGCCTGGTCACCATTGGGCAATGAAAGGAGGCGAACAATGCGAACACTTGCGCGACGATTCAAGTTGTGTGGCCTGGCATTGCTGTTGTGTCTGAGCGTGGCTGTCCCTGTGTGGGCGCAGAGCGGCGGCGGTTACAATCTCACCTGGTCTACCATCGATGGCGGCGGCGGGACGAGCGCCGGGGGGATATACGCCTTGAGTGGCACTGCCGGCCAGCCCGATGCGGGACCTGCGATGCGCGGCGGCGGCTACACCCTGGTGGGCGGCTTCTGGAGTGGCGGCGCGTCCTTCACCTCACGGCGTGCCATCTACCTGCCGCTCGTGCTGCGCGCCTATGACCCCAACCGCAGCGCGCTCAGCGATCCGGCCGGCGATTGGTTGCCCGGCGCCGTGCAGCTTGCCAGCTCGGATATCCGTGCCGCCTCGGTCGAGCGCCGCCCGGCGGAAAGCGTGCTGATTCTCACCATGCAACTCGCCGGCGATCTGCCAGCCACACTGCCCGCTGACCAGCGCAACCGCTGGGTCTGGCTCCTGGACACCGACCGGAACGCGCTCACCGGAGATCCCTGGTACGACCTCGGCGTTGAGTACGAGGTCAACCTACACATTCAGTCCGATGGCTTTTACGTGGATGTGCGCGACGTGAGTGACAACTGGACACCGGTTCCCGACGCGGCTGCCATCAACGGCAATAAGGTGACGGTGCAGTTGCCCACCGGTTACATCGGCGGCGCGACACGCTGCAACTGGATGAGCGTCGTCGAACCGTTCGACCGTAGTGGTGTGCGCTTCGACATCGCGCCGAACAGTGGGTACGTACCGCTCCCGTGACAGGCCGGCCACACAACGGCTATGTCTGCGATGAAACCGCTACTATGACGATACACTTGTGGAATTCTAGCCAACGGAATAAAATTTCTCCCTTTCCACACGCGGAAAGGGAGAAATTGGCTGAACTGTGGGAACTGTTGTCCTTATCGGTGGGCTAAATATACAGGTCCCTTCTGGTGTACGTCAGATACGCCCCTACCATGCTCACCACAATGATCGCCAGCGATAGCAGAATGAACGTTACATCAAACCTGGATTCGCGCAGCAGCATCCCCGCGTCGAAATACTTGAAGGGCGTGAAGTACTTGACGAAGTCCAGGTCTTTGTTCAAACTGGGGAGGATCGAGAGGAAGTAGGTGCCCAGCAGCAAGGAGACGGCGAGCGAGCTGGCCCGGCGGTACTGCTTCATCGCGCAGCCCAGGAAGATGCCGACGGCAAGGAAGAGCATCTGCATGATGAAGAGCGCCACCATACACAGGCTCACGAACTTGAAGAACTCGCTGTCGGGCTGGTAGGGTGTGGCGCTGACGAGCGAAACGCCCCAGGTGATGAGCAACAGGCCAACGCAGTTGACGAGCGCCGCCAGCGCCTTGGCGGTGACCACGCGCCCGCGCGTCACCGGCAGCGTCAGCGCGAACTCGACGGTTTTGTCGCGCTCTTCTTTGGAGATGATGTCACTGCCCCACATCGCCGCCGCAATCGACAGCATCAGCGCGTAATAGGTAAACATCAGGCCGAAAAAGCCGCTGATCGTGGTCAGGTTGAAGGCTTGCAGGCTGAAGGCTGCCAACATTGCCTTGGGCATGTCGTCCAGGATCGCCAGCATCTCCGGGTTTTCGTAGTAGGCCGAAAACTTGGACGTCCCCACCATTACAAACAGGATCACAATCACGCTCCAGATGATCAGTGACCTTGAGTTGGCTTTCAGTTCACGCAGAAAGATGTTCATGGCATGACCTCCTCATACCACTGCCGGGATGTTTCTCCGGGTATAGAGCACGTAACTGCCTACCAGAGAAATCACAATCACGACGACGCTGATCAGCACCAGCGGCGTATCCCAGGCCTCGTTTTGGACGATGTAATTGGGATTGAAATGCTTGAAGGGCGTGATCAACTCCAGGACACTCTCGCCGAGCATGTCGCCAAAAACGCTGAGCACGTACATCCCAAATCCCAGCCCCATCGCGTAAGGGGTGACGCTCCTGATCCGCTTCACCAACAGGGAAATCACCAGTCCCACGGCCAGGAAAAACAGTTGGAAGACGACGATGCTCAACAGCAACAGTAGCAGGGCCCTGGGTTCGTAGGTGCTGTCCCCTTTGAACATCGTGATAAAGACAAAACTGCTGATCCAGACGACGGCGTCGGTGATGAGCAGGCTGCTCAACGCCGCGAGCAGCTTGCTGGTCAAAATCTGCGTGCGACTTACCGGCTTGGTCAATAGAAAATCCGCCGTCCATTCGCGCTCTTCGATAGAGACCAGCCCGAATCCGTAGGTTGCGGCCTGGATCGCCAGACAGATTTGGACAAAGAGGAAGAGAAAGCCGAAGTAGCCCAGCAGCGTGGCGAGGTTCACGTTGTTCAGGCCAAAGGCGGTGAGCAGCGCCTCTGGGAAATTCGCCATCATCTCATTCAGCAGTGCTGCGTCTTTGGCAAAAGAGGAGAACAGTGAGACGAAGACAAAGATCAGCGCCGCCATCGATAATGACCAGGTGATGACCGACCGCAACTGCATCTTGAACTCTTGCCAGAAAATGTTCGCGCGCATGGTCGTCACCTATTCGTAATAGTGCATGAAGATTTCTTCCAGCGTTGGCTCTTCGATAGTCACGTTGGAAACCGTCACACTGCCGATTGTCCGCATCAGCGCGTTGATGTCGCCCTTGTAGAAGAAACGGACGCTGCCGTTGCTGTGCTCCAGATTCGTCACGCCAGGGATGTTAAAATGCGCGGCGTCCAGCGCGTCAGCCTCTACCAGGACTTTTTTGTAATTGTTCTGTTGCAAGGTTTTGATGTCGGCGATTTCGATCATGCGGCCTTCTTTGATAATCCCGACACGCGAGCACATTCGCTGCACCTCGCCCAGGATGTGCGATGAGAAAAAGACCGTCACGCCGCGCGCATTCTCTTCCTGGATCAGGTGGAAGAATTTGCGCTGCATCAGCGGGTCGAGGCCGGCCGTAGGCTCGTCGAGGAACAACAGTTTGGGCTGGTGCAGAAGGCCCTGCACGATGCCTACCTTCTTCTTGTTGCCGTAGGAGAGGTCTTCGATGCGGCGATTCAGATCTAGTTCCATCGTGTCGGCCAATTCACGCATACGCTGTGTGCAATCTCTGTCGTAGAAACTGGCCGAATATTTGAGCAGGTCGATCACCTTCATCCGCTCGTAGTAAAAAACGTCGGACGGCAGATACCCGATGTCTTGTCTGAGTTGCGGTCCGTACTTGATGCAGTCCTTGCCAAAAATCGTGGCGCTGCCGCTGGTGGGGTAGATCAGCGACAGGAACAGGCGGATCGTGGTGGATTTTCCTGCCCCGTTCGGCCCGATGAAGCCGAAAATCTCTCCTTCGTTGACCTGAAACGAGACATCCACGATGCCTCTGGCTTTACCGTAGTACTTCGTTAGATGGTTGGCTTCAATGACGCTCATAGTGACACTCCTTTATGATAGTCCGATAGTTGTTAGTCTGATAGTCGTTAGTTTGATAGTCGTTGTCGGTTTTCTTGTCCCCTTCTTTCCCGCACTCTAAACCGCCCCTACGCAAGCCATTCGGGTTGCCGGATTCGCTGCTATACTCCAGTCACCAGGGGGCCAGTTCCCACGGTTCACGCGCCGCCGGTCGGTATGTCGGGAGATGCGCAGCTTGGTTGCCGCGCTTTCTGGGGATCAATAAGCGGCAATTATAGCCCTGTCCTTACAAGTGTCAATGCCCTCTGTTTTGCCTTGCCCCTTGCTCTATCTCTGTTACACTGTGTCCTCAGAGGTGGGCAAATGAAACGAACTTTGGCTATCTTGTCGGTTCTGACTTTGGTGCTGGGAATGGCTTTTTTGTTGACGTTGACCACATCTGTGATCGCGCAGCCAGTGGCGGACACCATCCTGCCGCCGGTCACCAACACAGACGGACGCGCGGGCGTCAGCTACTCGTTCTACCCTGGCCCGGCGGGGCAGGAACGCTACTACTTGCCGCTGGCCGTGCAGGCCGGGTCGCGTTGGGATCGCTTCGACTTCAATTGGCCGCGCCTGGAACCCGCCGACAACGCCTGGGACTTCGGCGCGTACGACACTCTGGTGAACGACCTGCGCAACGCGGGCATCTCGAATATCATCGGCATCCTCGAAATGACGCCCGCATGGGCCGCGACCGCGTGCGTGACGGAGCCGATCACGACAACCCTTCAGCCCTCCGGCAACTGGTATCCGCCAGCCCCTCGTCCGTTCCTTATCCCATTGGACGATACGCTACCGTCCCCGTTTTCACCACAAAATTCCTGGAATGACGAGGGGGCACGGACGCCGCCCGCCGGCCTGTACCGTCCCTGGACGACGACGAATTTCAACGGCAATCAGTGGGCCGAGTTCGTGTATACGGTGGTATCCCACTACAAAACCCAGGTCAAGCATTGGGAGATGTGGAACGAGGTCGAGTGGGACCTGCTATGGTGCGGGAACGAGCAAGACTATGCCCAACTGCTCAAGGTGGGCTACCGGGCGACCAAGGCGGCGTGCCCTGAGTGCACCGTCCTCTACGCCGGCCTTCACTTTTGGGATGACCAGACGTACTTCGAGCGCGTACTCGACATTCTCAACGACGACCCCGCCGCGCCCGCCAACAACGATTTCTTCGATGTAATGTCGCTGCACTCCTACAGTCGTTCTAACCACACCTACGATCTGGTGAACCACATCCGTAGTCGAATGAGGGTATACGTTTCCGACCACCCAATCTGGCTCACCGAAACAGGCGTCCCCGTGTGGGGCGATCCCCAGGCATACGCCGACAAGTACGAGTACGCCGCCACACAGGACGAGGCCGCCGCTTACCTGATCCAATCCTACGCCAACGCCCTGGCTTCCGGCGTCGAAAGGTACCTGTTCTTCCGCACCAACGACGCCGACATGGGCGAATACTTCGGCCTGATCCGCAACGACCGCTCCGTGCGTCCCGCCTACAGCGCATTTCAAGTCGCCGCGACCTATCTGATCTCGCCGACCTTCACCACCCGCGTCCCCACCGGAACCAACCTGCGTGTTACGCTGTGGGGCACGCCGCGCGGCAAGGTCAGCGTGCTATGGAACACCGGCCCGGTGACCTCCACTTTCACGCTCCCGGCCACGCTCCCCACCGCCACGTTAGTAAATCGCTGGGGAGCCACGCAAATCCTTATGGCAACGGCCGGCAACTACGTCTTCACGTTGCCGCGGGCGACCGCCAACTTGCTCTCCAATCCGAACGACTACATCATCGGCGGCGACCCGCTGATTGTCATCGAGTCGGAAACGCCCAACCTGCCGCCCACCTCGACCGTCCGCCCCCTGCCGCCGCTCACGTACACGCCGTCGTTCACCCTCACCTGGGAGGGGCGTGATAACGAGTCGGGCGTCTGGCTCTACGACGTGCAGGTGCGTACCGGCGAAGACGGTGTGTGGTCACCGTGGAAAACCTCGACCACCGCTACCTCTGCCGTCTTTACCGGCACGGATCGCCACACCTACTACTTCCGGGTTCGCGCCACCGATCGCGTGGGCAACCGTGCGGCATGGCCTGCCGCGCCGCAAGCCTGGACGGCGATCAAACTGTCGAACACGCTGCACCTCACCGTCGGGCCGTTCTTCGCCGATGACAATCACAATGGCATCTGGGATGTGCCGGGCACGCAAATCGGTGAAATACTACTCGGCGGGGTCTCGCTGCGTTTCGTGGACAGCCTGGGGCGCGATGTTGTCAGTCCCGTCATCGCCGATACGTGGGAATTCACCACGACAGTTTGGCCTGGGGAGACCTACCACCTCAGAATGACGGCTGCTGCCACAACCACCGATTACATTCGCATCCTGTCGTTCACCTGGCCACTGAGCGAAGAGGTGATTACCGAGTCGCTAGGCATGGTGGGGCTATGGCCGCTGCAACGGATTTATATGCCGCTGGTCATGCGGCGATGGGGGTAATTGCCGAACACGAATCAAAAACGAATAAACGAATTCAGGTTTCGGCTGGACCAAACCTCGCGTCAGCCGGACACCCATTCGTTTATTCGTTAACACATTCGTGATCGGCCTATGTTTTTACGGATACACCCGGTTGATCATCCGCGGATACGGAATCGCCTCGCGCAGGTGATCGATGCCGCAAATCCACGTCACGGTGCGCTCGACGCCCAGGCCGAAGCCGCTGTGCGGGACACTCCCGTAGCGCCGCAGATCGATGTACCACTTGAAGGCTTCTTCCGGCAGATTGTGCTCGTGGATGTGCTGGAGCAGCAAATCGGGATCGGAGATGCGCTCGCTGCCGCCGATGATCTCGCCGTAGCCCTCCGGCGCGAGCAGGTCCACGCTCTTGCAGACCTCCGGGCGACCGGGCCACGGTTCCATGTAGAAGGCTTTGACGGCGGTGGGATAACCATAGACAAACACCGGTTTGTCGAACTGCCTGGTCAATGCCGTTTCGTGCGGCGAGCCGAAATCCATACCCCATTCGATGTTCAGCAGCGCCTTGGCCTCCGGGTCCTCCGTCTGCTCGCGGATTTCGGCGAGCAGGGCCAGCGCATCGTCGTAGGAGATGCGTGGGAAAGGCGGCGTCACCCGCTCCAGCGCGCTCACGTCGCGGCCCAGCGCCTTCAGCTCCGGCGCGCACTTCTTCAACGCGGTCTGTACGATGTGCGAGACGAACTGCTCCTCGATCTCCATCACCCCGTCGAGGTCACAGAAGGCGACTTCCGGCTCGACCATCCAGAACTCGGTGAGGTGGCGGCGCGTCTTGGACTTCTCCGCGCGGAAGGTCGGCCCGAAGCAGTAGACGCGGTTGAAAGCGAAG
Source organism: Chloroflexota bacterium (assembly GCA_019873725.1). Classification (GTDB taxonomy): domain Bacteria; phylum Chloroflexota; class Anaerolineae; order B4-G1; family SLSP01; genus DSWT01. Next base: position 11,295 of record JAIOAS010000166.1, read on the forward strand.
ATGTTGGCCTCGTTGTAAAGCTGCCCGCTCTGCGCAAGATAGGCCACGCCCTCATCGAAGTACTCGGTGCCGAAGAGCGTCGTCGTGCCCTCGCAGGCTGCCGGCGTGAGGATCGGCGTGTCCATGTGGATGAAGCCGTTGTCGGCCAGCCACTCGTGAATCGCCGCGATGACGACGGCGCGGACGCGCAGCACCGCCCACTGGCTCGGC
>JAIOAS010000167.1 GCA_019873725.1 Chloroflexota bacterium
AGCCGCTACTTAGCGGATTGCACAATAGAAAATCGTACTTTTGGTAAGGTTCTGATCCACCGGGAGCATTTCCCGGTAATTGGGTTTGTTCAAATTAGCGGAAACTAAAGTTATATGGGAAAGGGGGGAAGGTGCAAACTCGCGCGTTTGCAAAGGTAAGTGGGGAACTGGCGTTCCCCTTCAAGCGAGAATGAGAAAGACCTGTTGTCTCCGGTCCGGTATTGACTTGTCCGGTGGCTGTTCGTATAATGAGGGTGAGGTGATAAATATGGAAACTTTGACCGTGACCGTTTCCGAGACGTTGTTCGAGCAAGTAGCACCCTATCAAGCTGACTTGGGGGAATTGCTACGGCTTGGTCTGCGCCAGGTCAAAATGGAGCAGGCGCTGGCGTTGTTCAAACAGGGTGGCATTTCGCTCTGGCGCGCGGCGCGACTGGCCGGCGTCTCGCTGCGCGAAATGGCGCAATACGCCGTGGCGCAAGGCTTGCGTGCAACAGTGGATGAGGAGACACTCCGCGAGGAATTGGCGTGAAAGTTATCAGTAATGCCGGACCACTGATTGCATTGGGCAAGCTGAGTCGCTTGGGATTGTTGCATCAACTCTACGGCGTTGTGTTCATCCCACCCGCAGTGTACCAAGAAGTTGTCGTCAATGGTCTGCGATTGGGTGCGTCTGATGCAGATGCCGTGCAATTTCTTATCCAGCATAAGCAGATCCAGGTTGTGCCTATAACATTGCCGGTCAACGATCCTCTCTTGATGAGCGGTATTGATCTGGGCGAGGCCGAGGCGATTGCGCTGGCGCGCCGGGAAAATGCTGATTGGGTTTTGATAGATAACGCTCATGCTCGCCACGCAGCACGCGACGTGGGTGTCAGATGCAAAGGTACTATTGGTATTTTACTTCAGGCTTTTCGTGAAAAACGATTGGCACTGGCCGATTTTGAACTGCTGATCCACGAAATCAAGCGCCAACCGGCTTTGTGGATCAGTGAGCGATTGTGCGATGAGGCGTTAGCAACCGCTAAACGCGAATCGGTCTAGAGAGGCCGGGTCAAAAACACGAATCCTCTTTCAGGAGCCAGCGCGCGGCCCGTAGGGCGGCCTTGCGTAGAAGGTCTGGCTCTTTTAACGCGCGGGCTTCAGCCCTACGTATTGTAACGAGGAGAAAAACCGATGAAAACCATTATCGAACCCCAACGCGAACTTCCCATTATCGCCGCAGCCGACGTCGTCGTGGTCGGCGGTGGGCCGGGCGGACTGCCGGCGGCGATTGCGGCGGCGCGGAGCGGGATGCGGGTGCTGCTGATCGAACGTTATGGTTTCCTCGGCGGGCTGGCGACGGCGGGGCTGGTCGCGCCGATTCTGGGCCATACCGCGTCGAACGGCCACACGCCGATTGTCGAGGGCCTGCTCAAGGAGATGACGGAGCGCATGCACGCGCTCGGTGGCGCGCCCACGTGGGGCGAAGCCTGCCAGGAGTGGGGCGTGCGCTTCGACGCTGAGGCGTTCAAGGTGGTGGCGGATCGCATGGTGCGCGAGGCCAATGTCGAACTGCTGCTGCACACCTTCGCCACGGATGTCATCGTGGAAGATGGCGCGATCAAGGCCGTGATCGTCGAGAGCAAGTCCGGGCGGCAGGCGGTGGTGGGCAAGGTCTTCATCGACGCGACCGGCGACGCGGACGTGGCCTTCCGCGCGGGCGCGCCGACCGTGCAGGGGCGCGACTTCGACGGGCAGGGCGAGTCGATGGGGTCGTTCATCCACATCGGCGGCGTGGCGCACGTCACCGAGGCGCAGAAGGCTGCCGCGCGCGACAACCTGCTCGCCGCGATGGCACAAGGCCGTTTCCGCTTCTACACCAACGGCTTCACCGGGACCAACGACATGCACCTCACCCACTTCTCGCCGAACATGACGCGCTGGCCCGGCGACTCCACGAATGTCCGTACCCTCACGGAGGCCGAGTTGGGCATCCGCGAGCAGGTGTGGAAGCTGTGGGAATTTCTCAAAACGCAGCCCGGCTTCGAGGACTGCTACATTCAGGCTACGTCACCCCAGGTGGGGCCGCGCGAGAGCCGCCAGGTCATCGGCGATTACGTCCTCACCGGCGACGACGTCCTCAGCGCCCGCAAGTTCCCCGACGCGGTGGCGCGTGGCTCGTGGTACATCGACATCCACTGCCCGCTCGGATACACGTATCCCGTGCACATGTGCATCATCGAGTGCCCGCGCCAGGCAGCCTGCCCCTACTGGGTCGCCGAGCACGACCGGACGATGCACTCTATCAACGCGCTGCATCCACCCGACGAAGACTGGTACGACATCCCCTACCGCTGTCTGACACCGCAGAAGATCGACAACCTGTTGGTCTCCGGGCGCTGCATCTCCGCGACGCACGACGGCATGGCCGGCGCGCGCGTGATGGGGACGTGCATGGCGATCGGCGAGGCGGCGGGAACGGCGGCTGCGCTGGCCGTGCGTGACGGCGTCAATCCACGCGACGTGGATGTGCCGGCGCTGCGCCAGGCGTTGCGAGACGCGGGCGCATTGGTATAGTCAGAAACCCTTGCGAAGGTTTAGGCGAACTTTCGGTTCGCACACCTTCGCAAGGGCGGAAATTCTTCCCCTGTCTACCGTCCACTGTCTACCGTCTACCCGGTGAAAAAACTACTTGACATTCCCCCCATTTTGGGACTACAATAGCATTAATTCCATCAGCCCATTTCGTCGCAGTATTCAACGGACGGAATGTGTTTGGCTGAACGCTCACCGGCAAGCTCGATTCATCGTTTCGTAAGTACTTGGGTGCGTCGTCTTTTTCCTCACCGTGGAAAAGCTACCGCGCTTCTGCGTCATTCATGGCGTGTTCCTCTCCTGTGCTTCAACGGACTGTGAGTGCAAGGCCACGGCCTGGACCAGTCCCCAGACCGCGCTGTTCTTCAGTGTTCTGTGAAGGCGGCTGGTTCTTCACGCCCAAAAGGAGGGAAACGATGAGAAGCAAACGTTTCGTTTTTGCTGTGTCTGTCGTTGCCGTCGTGGTGAGCCTTGTTTTATTACTCCTCACGGCTTTTGCGGCGGCGCAGACGTCATCCGGCGTCATTTCTTCGGATTTCCAGGCGCAAGATGATGTCCAACCTGCGGTTCTGCAAGCGACGCAGGAGGTCTCGGTGACGTTCCCGCCGGGCAATTGGCCCTGGTATGCCCAGGAGGAAATCACCGTTAATCCGGTGCAGCCGGTCGCGGGACAGCCCACGGAAGTGTGCGCCGAGGTGATCAACCTCGACCTTCAGAATCCTCACACCGCCCTTCTTGCGTTCAGTATCGCCAACTTTGGGATCGGCGTGCCGTTTCACCTGGTGGGCGATACGTCTGTGACGGTGCCGCCGGGTGGGTTCGCCACGGGATGTATAGTGTGGGTACCCCCGGTAACCGGTCACTGGTGTATCCAGGCCACGATTCACCAGGATCTGACGGAGCCGATTGTCAGCCAACGCAATATCGACATCTGGGAGCGCCTGATCCCTGGGGTCGAGAATGGGACGACGTTCCAGGTGGGGCCTTTCCCGGAGACGACGACGGTTGATCTTGAGTTGAAAAACCTCATGCCGGGTTGGCAGGCATCCGTTACTCCGATGTCGATGACGTTGCCGGCAAATGTGGTTGGCGCAGCGGAGCTGATTGTGGTGCCGCCTGCAGGTACGCCACTCGGCAGCCAGGAAGTCATCGTCGATGTGGAAGGATACGTGGAGCGCGAGCTGATCGGCGGCTTCCGCAAGCTTGATTGGCTGCCTGTCGTACTGCACAACCCCGATGAGCCTTTCTACGCCGAGTCCGAAATTCACGTCTCACCCTATCCGCCGCGCGCGGGTGAGCCGACCGAAATCTGCGTCGAACTGAGCAACACCAGCGACATGACGCAGACTGTGGCGGTCGAGTTCAGCCGGGCAAACTTCGGTATCGGCCTACCCTTTACCCCGATCAACCCGCCTATCGAGGTGACCATTCCGCCCGGTGGAAAGCAAACCGTCTGCACCACCTGGGTTCCACCTGAGGCGGGGCACTTCTGCATCCAGGTGCGGATGGACATTCTGGGCAACTTCCCCTACCGGACACAGTTCAGCCAGCGCAACCTCGACGTTGCCGAGCCGCTGAAGCCGCTGACGCCACATACGCTTGTCTTCCCGGTGGGTAACCCGTTCGACCATCCGGTGACCATCACGTTGGGAATGATCCCACACCTGGATGGCTGGAGGTTGGAATTGTCGCAAGACGTGTTGTCCAATATGCAATCCGGTGAGGTGCGCGAGGTGGCGTTGACCGTGACCCCGCCGGAAAATCTGCCGCCCGACGGGACGCCAATTGTGGACGTGGAAGCCTACGTTGAAAGTCAACTTATCGGTGGATTCCGCAAAATCTTCCGCCCGCCGGTGCCGCTCCACCGTTATCCCGACCCGCCGTATGCGGAGCGCGAGATTACCGTGCATCCCTATCCGCCGCGTGCTGGCGAACCGACCGAAGTCTGCGTTGACTTGTACAATCCCACGCCGGTTTCGCAAACGGTGCAGGTGCAGTTCTCATGGGCCGCGTTCGGCATCGGCATTCCCTTCACGCCGATTGACGGCTTGCGGGAGGTGGTGCTCCCGCCGTTCAGCGCCGTCAAAACGTGTATCTACTGGGTTCCGCCGGTCAGTGGGCACGTGTGCTTGCAGGTGACGCTGCTGATGGCTGGCTATGCGCCGCAGCGGAGCCAGCGCAACATCGACGTCGATGAACCACTGGTTCCCGGCGAGCCGGACACGCTGCCCTTCCTCGTGGGCAATCCCTTCGAGCGTCCGGTGACGATCACGCTGGGGTTGATTCCGCACCAGGTGGGCTGGGAGTTTGGCCTTTCGCATACAGTTCTACCCAACGTGCAACCTGGGGAGCGGCGCGTGATCAGCCTGACCGTGACGCCGCCGCCGGGCGTGGCGTTGCCCGCAGACAACACGCCGATCGTGGACGTGGAGGCTTACGCCGAAGGGGTAGGGTGGGAAGCGCGCCTCATCGGCGGCTTCCGCAAGATTCAACGTCCGCCGGTGCCACTGCATCCCTTCCCTGACCCGCCGTATGCGGAGCGAGAGATCACCGTGGAACCCTATCCGCCGCGCGCCGGGGAGCCGACCGAGATTTGCGTCGAATTGCGCAATCCCACGCCGTTCTCACAGACGGTGGCGGTACAGTTCTCGTGGGCGGCCTTCGGCATCGGCATCCCCTTCACGCCGATCGATGGGCTGCGTCCGGTGACGCTGCCGCCTTACAGCATTGTGAAAGAGTGCATCCACTGGGTGCCGCCCGTCGGCGGGCACGTGTGCCTGCAAGTGGAGTTGTTCATCCCCGGCTACCAGCCGCAGCGTAGCCAGCGCAACATCGACGTAGACGAGCCGCTGGAGCCGTTGACGCCGCACACCCGCGTCTTCTCGGTGGGCAATCCGCTCGGTCATGCGGTCACGATCACGTTGGGCATGATCCCGCACCTGGACGGCTGGCGGCTGGCATTGTCGCAGGACGTGTTACCGAATATGCAGCCTGGCGAGACCCGCATGGTGTCGCTGACTGTGGCCCCGCCGCAAGAGTTGCCGCCCGACAGGACGCCCATTGTGGACGTCGAAGCTTACGCCGAAGGCCGGCTCATCGGCGGATTCCGCAAGATCTTCCGCCCGCCGGTGCCGATTCACCGCCCGCGCGATCCGATCTACGCTGAGTCGGAGATCTTCATCCAGCCGTACCCGCCGCGCGCTTTCGAGCCGACCGAGGTGGGGGTGGAAATCCGCAATCCCACCGAGGAGCCGCAAACTGTCACCGTGATCTTCAGCGCCGCCGACTTCGGCATTGGCCTGCCCTTCACACCCATTCACGCGCCGGTCGTCGTGGAAGTGCCGCCGCTCGGTATGGCGCGACCGGTGATTATGTGGGTCCCACCGCGCGGCGGATTGTGGTGTATCCAGGTTGCTATCGTGGCGCCGGGACATCGGGAGCCGTATATCAGCCGCCGCAACATTGACGTGGGCGAGCCGTTGGAGCCGAAGACGCCGCACGCGCGGCCTTTCCTCGTGGGCAATCCCTTCCAGCGCCCCGTGACGATCACGCTGGGGATGATCCCGCACTTGCCGGATTGGCAGTTGGAGCTTTCCCAGGACGTGTTGCCGAACGTGCTGCCGGGGCAGACGCGGGTCGTCACGCTGACCGTCACCCCGCCCGCCAACCTGCCCGCTGACGGCGACGTCATCGTGGACGTGGAAGCGTTCGTCGAGGGGGAGCTGATCGGCGGGTTCCGCAAGATTTTCCGTCCGCCCGTTCCCGTCCACCGGCCCAAAGACCCGGTCTACGCGGAGTCGGAGATCGGCGTCGATCCGTATCCGGCGCTCCCAGGCCAGCCGACAAAACTCAGCGTCGAAGTGTTCAATCCCACCGATCAAGACCGCTTTGTGACGGTGACGTTCAGCATCGCCAACTTCGGCATTGGGCTGCCGTTCACCACCACTCATATCGTCCCGAATCCGATCCGCGTCTTTGTGCCGAAGTTCGGCGCGGCGAAAGGACACGTCATCTGGATGCCACCAAACTTTGGCGGCCATTTTTGCGTGCGGGTGACATTGGAGATGGAGGGCCACAAGCCGGTCTGGAGTCAGCGCAACATCGACGTGGGCGAGCCGCTGCGACCGGGTGTCCCCCACACAATGACGTTCCAGGTGGGGGCCTGGCCGTACACCGAACCGGTGACGGTGACCCTGGGGCTGCGCCTCCACAAGGATGGGTGGCGCGTCGCGCTTTCGCAGGATGTGCTGCCGAACGTCGTGCCGGGCCAGCCGGCCGAGGTCACACTCACCGTGACGCCGCCGAACGGTGCCGTACTCGGCACCGGCGACCCCATTGTGGATGTAGAGGGCTTCGTCAACGGCGAACTGATCGGTGGGTTCCGTAAGCTCGACCGCCCGCCGGTACCCATTCACAAACCGCACGAAAAAGGCTACGCCGAATCGGAGATCATGGTCGAACCCTATCCGCCGCAAGTGGGCGTGGATTCCCTCGTCAGCACTGTGGTCCAAAACACCAGCAGCACCACGATGACCGTGGATTTGAAGTTCGGCTGGGCGGATTTCGGGATGGGCATCCCCTTCACGACGACCGGTATGGTGCCGTACACTCGCTCGCTCACCCTCTCCCCGGCGATGACGCAAACGGCAACCGTGACGTGGACGCCGACCCAGGCGGGCCACCAATGCGTCCAGGTTTGGCTCAGCGACCCCGATGGGGTGTACGAGCCGCAGCGCAGCCAACGCAACGTGGACGTGACCGAGCGCCCGTCGTGCAATCAGACCCGGGTCTTCACCGTCACGATCTACAACGACACACCGCTCACCGCGACGGTCGACGTTGGCTTGATCACCTTCAACGTACCTGCCAGTTGGCAGATCACCATCACGCCCAGTCCTACCCTGGAACTTGCGCCATGGGGTTCCGGCATTCTCACGGTGACGGTGGTGATACCGTGTTCGTCTCGATCTCTGGCAGGGTATGGTATGCAAGTCATTGACGCGATCCAGCAGGCGTCTGGCAGCGTCCCGACCATCGATGTGGAGGGCTACGTTGACGGCGAACTGGTAGGCGGGATTGAGCTTCAGTTCACAGCGCCGGCGGTCGAACAGCACTGGATTTACCTGCCGGTGGTTTTGCGAGATTGGTAGTCTCAGTCAAAGACTACAGAAGTCTCAGCATGTGCTGCTCGTGAGACTTTTGTAGTCTGGCCCCTGCACCTTCCTGGGGGCCGCGTGCTTCCAGGAAGGTGGGCGGCTATGGTTGATCGGCCAGTCGATCCAGCTCGACCGTGGTGACGTAGGGCACGAACCCGTCGGCACGGGATTGGGTGTAGGCGGCGCGGACGTTGTTCGGTCGGGTGGCATAATCCACAGTCAGGACGAGCTTTCCGGCAGCCCTGACGGCCAACGTCGCCTCACGATTTTCGGCGCACCAGCGGGCAGTGCAGGGTTTATCGGTGGCGCGGAAATACAGTTCTTCCACCCCCAGGCCATCGATCGCGTCGAGATAGCCGGGCCACACGTACAGTTCTGGGGCATTTTGCGGGACGATCTTGAACGCCGGATTGCGTTCTTTGGCATACGCCGAAACCGCAGCGATAAGGTTGACCATCGCTTGCGCGCGCGCGTCCACATCCATTCCCGCTTTGCGGGTAGAAATCTCCTCGTAGGAGACGACCATGTCCAGGTATGCGCCATCAAATCCGGCGGCAAGCGCCTGATCCACGCGCCCTCGCACAATGGGCCACCAACGGGGATCCCAGTAGCGCACGTATTGTTCATCGGGCCAGCCTTCGACGGGACCAAGCTTGAGGTCGGCGGGCGTTTCCGACCACTCAGGCCGGTAGTTCTCGATGGCGCCGATCTCGAAATAGGCCAACACAATTTTGCCGGTCGCCTGGACGTTGCGAATTTCCTCAAGTGTGAAATAATCGGTAGCACCATCGCGCGTCAAATCGATCACGACGAGATCGTAACCCGAAGCGGCAATCTCGTCGAGGCTGTCGTTTGGGTAGTCGGTCAGTTGGTAAGCCCAGCTCGTCACGGCATCCCAGGCCGATATAGCGGGCAGGGGAGGCTGTACGGGGGCTGTGGCTGTAGGTGACATTTCAGATTCCACCCTGGGTGTTGGTGATGGCAGTAAGGTTGTTGGCATCGACGGTAAGGCCGTTGGTGCTGACGGTGAAGCTGTTGTCACCGACGGTAAGGCCATTGGTGACGGCGTTAGGGATGGTGGCGTCGGTTGACAGCCGGCCACCAACGCGCCCGCCAGCCCGATGAGGATCCACAGCCATCGCTGCGCTGTGATTCCGTATCGACTGACCTGGTATGGGATTTCGAACAGGTTTTGCCATAGGTTCATCATCGTTATCTTACCACGAATCTTCTTGCAGTTTCACAAATTGGAGAACCTGAATCTGTCAAGATTCGTTGACTTTCTGACTAACGACTACCAGACTACGTTCCAGGAGGACGGCAATGCACAATCTGCATCCTTCACGCTTCGCATGTTATTATGGCCTTAATCGCCTTGACCGGTTGGCGGAATACGATCTTGTCATCGTCCAGGCTGAACTCTACACCGCCGCCGATTTGAAAGGCTTGCAGGAGCGCGGCACATTGCCGTTTGGCTACCTGTCGTTGAGCGAGGTCGCCGACACCGAGACTACCGCGCCCTGGGCCTTGCGCGAGGCGAAGACCGGCGCGGTGGTGCGCAACCCACGTTGGCAGACCGTGCTGGTGGACTGTCGCACCCCGGCCTGGCAGCGTTTTGTCCTCGATGAACAAATTCCACGCCTTGTGGCCCACGGCATTTATGGACTGTTTCTCGATACGGTGGACGTTGATCCACGGTTTGCCGAAACCTGGCCCGGCGTGGCGCAACTGCTGCGTCGTATCCGTTGGGAACACCCTGAGCTGGCGCTGCTGACCAATCGGGGCTTTTCCATATTGGATGCGGTCGCGGAGACGGTGGATGGCGTGGTCTTTGAATCCTTCAGCACCTGCTACGATGAGGCGGGCTACGCTGCCTGGACCGGGACCGATTTGCAATGGACAGAACAAGCCGCTGTCCGCTTGCAGGCCGTGATGGGAACGCGCCCGATTTTGGCGCTTGACTATGCTCCGCCCGACGACCAACCCCTGCGTCTGTACGCCGAGCGCCGTGCTCGGGCTTACGGTTTTATCCCGTTCGTCAGCGTTGGTCATCTCGATACCTTGCCTTAGCGTTCATCACCCTTTCCCACTTGGGCCGGTCTCTGAACGTGCCCGCCCACGCCTGGCGCTGCGGTGGCGTGGTTGGAGACCGACCACAACTTTCGGGAATTTATACTTTTACGAACGCTTAAGGCGGATCGCAATCTGCCGTTCGCGCAGTGCCGGATTATGATTCGGCGCAAGCAACTGCGTGCTCATTGGTGTAGCCTGCTACTTACGCTTGCGATTTGGACAGTGCTTGCGCGATCCCGTGTGCCAGCGCTTCCAGACTGGGCGGTTTGAGGAGCCAATCCACGTTCAGGTGCGTCCAGTCCTCTTTGAGCGGATGGCCTGTGAGCAGCACGACGGGCATGGAAAAGCCGCGTTGTTGCATGGCTTTGATCAACCCCAGTCCCCCCATCTCTGGCATAACCACGTCGCTGAGGACCAGCGCGATTTCCGCGCCGTGTTCACCCAGGATCGCCAACGCTTGCTGGCCGTTTTCGGCAATCTGGACCTGATAGTTGAGCGCCGTCAGACTATCCGCCAAAGCCTGGCGGGTGGTGGGGCTATCTTCAACGACAAGAATGGTCTGGTTCTGCCCCGTTACAAGTTCGGCCAGGCCAGCATCGGGCTTTATGGCTGGCTCGGTTGCTATTGCCGGTAAATAGATGGTGAAGGTGGTGCCCACGTCCATCTCGGTTTCAACGCGAATCTGCCCGTCGTGCATCCCTACAATGCCGTAAACCTGTGCCAGGCCCAGACCTGTGCCTCTGCCGGGTTCTTTGGTGGTGTAGAACGGATCGAAGATGTGGGGCAATACGTCGGCGGGGATGCCCGTGCCGCTGTCGCTCACCGTAAGTTTGATCCATTCTCCGGCGCCGATTCCGCTGATAGGATCGGCGTCTGCTTCCGTAATCTGCTGGCGCGCCAATGCAAAGCGCAGCGTGCCGCCGTCAGGCATGGCATCCCGCGCGTTGACGGCAAGGTTCATCAGTACCTGTTGCATCGCGGTCGGTGAACCGTTGAACACATAATTCGCAGCAGAACTGGGATCATACTCCAGGATGATGGTGATGTTTTCCGGCAGGATGCGCTCCAGGAGTTTGACCTCTTCTTTCAACATCGGCAGCAGGTCAAAGGGACGCCGTTCCAGGACGGCGCGGCGGCTGAAATCAAGAATCTGTTGGATCAACTGCGTGGCGTGTAAGGCTTGCTGGTAGATGGTGATGAGTCGCTCCTGGACTTTGGTGGGGACGCCCTCTGCGCGCATCGACATCTGTGCATATAGCACCACCGTCGCCATAATGTTGTTGAAGTCGTGAGCGATGCCGGCGGCAAGTTGGCCCACGGCGGCCAGGCGCTCCTGCTGCTGGCTGCGCTGTTCGAACAGCTTCTGTTGTGTCACGTCGCGGATGACGAGGACCCACCCTTCACTTTTTTCGCCGCTTTTGATGGGACGGGCAAGTGCCTGGAAGCTGCGGGTTTCGTGTTCCAGCTCGTGCCACAACCCGCGCGGTGGGGAGGTCAGCAGTGTCGCCAATGGACGATCTGCCAGATGCGTGAGCACGCCGCCGACGTCGATGCCGGCCAG
>JAIOAS010000168.1 GCA_019873725.1 Chloroflexota bacterium
GCTTCTCACTTCGACTGACACCTGAGGCCATTTTCGAGAAAAGACACCGATGCTCATGCACATTATGCAGCTTGAAAATACAATCCGACTATGCGACTACAAAACTAACGACTATGAGACTATTTTCACAGGAGGTCAACAATGCCAGTCATCACGATTTCACGGCAGTATGGCAGCGGCGGGGATGCAATTGGCAAGCGTGTGTGTGAGGCGCTAGGCTACAGCTACTTCGACAAGAACCTTATGGCGCGCGTCGCTTCCGAGGCCGGCATCTCCGAGAGCGACATCGTCGATTTGCCGGAGCACGCCTACAAGATGCGGGGGTTTTTCGACAAGCTGTTTGGCCGACGACGTTCGGCAGCCGAAGCGTGGGAGGCCGCTACGGATCAGCAGACGTTACTGGTCAAGGCACTCGACGAAGCACGCAGCGTCAACCTGATCAAAGATACGGTCCTGGAGGCGTACAAGCACGGCAATGTCGTCATCGTGGGACGCGGCGGGCAGGCCATTCTGCGCGAGCAGCCGGGCGTTCTCCACGTGCGGATTGTTGCGCCGCTTGGGGCGCGTGTGCTGCGCGTGCAATCGGCGGAGAACGTCGGGCTGGACGAGGCCACGGCGCGGGTCAAACACCGCGACGAGGCGGCGGCCGCTTATCTGGAGCGCTTCTTCGACATCGACTGGAACAATCCCCTGCTCTACCACCTCATCATCAACACGGGCAAGTGGGAAACCGAGGACGCCGTGCAGATCATTCTCAACGCGCTGGCCCACCTGCGGATGATCGGCGACAAATAACGCCCATGCCCGACCGCCAACGCGCGCGCATCGACACCCTCCGCCACATCGAACTGTTTGCCACGCTGTCAGAAAGCGCGTTAGCCTGCATCGCCGGCGTCGTTACACCGCGCTCGTATCCCGCCGAGACGCTGATTGTGGTGGAAGGGGAACCGTGCGAAGCGGCGTATTTCATCGTCGAGGGAAACGTCGACGTTTACCGGATGTCGTTCCAGGGGCGGCAACAAGTGCTGGCGCGCTTGGGGCCGGGCCAGACATTCAACACCGTGCCGCTCTTCCGGCAGGACGGATGTAACCACGCCAGCGCCGTCGCGCGCACTGACGTCACCCTGTACGCGCTGCTCAAGGCAGACTTCCCCCGCGCGCTCCGTGAGTGCCCGGATCTGGCGCTGGTTATCCTGCAAGACTTCGCCGACCGGCTGGCGCATCTCACCGATCTGGTGGAAGACCTGGCGCTGCGCTCGGTGCGCGGGCGGTTGGCGCGTTTCCTCTTGCAGCAGGCGGATAGCAACGCCGTCACGCAGAAATGGACGCAGGATGACATGGCCGCGCATCTGGGCACGGTGCGCGATATGATCGGGCGCTCGTTACGCGCCCTGACCGATGCGCAGATGATCCGCATCGACCGCGGGCGCATCGTGCTGCTCGACCGCGCCGCGTTGGAGGCTGAGGCACAAAATTGATTTGGGGACTCTTTTTCTATCAGCAGATTTAGCAGATTAAGCAGATTTTTATTTGTTAAATCAGAAGGGGGGGAGAATTCTCTCCGTGCCCTCTGTATCTCTGTGGTTAGTTTCAAAGTAGATGATTTTCGGATAGACTCAGTAGATCCCAAAATGCTCCAAGGGGATCGTCAGATCCCCGGTCTGGTCTGGATCTGGTGATCCAGACCAAGCGAAATTGGATCTACTGAGACTCTCCGTGGAGTCAAGAAATCCGCGAGAATCCGCATCCAATGCGACTTTTGTCGTAGTGCAAGCACCGCCTTTCTGATATGCTTGAAGCATCATCAGAAAGGCGGTTTGTTATGGCGGAACAATGGCTGTTACCCGAAATCGATCTGGCGGCGTGTACGCGCTGCGGGCAGTGTGTGGCGCAATGTCCAACGCAAGCCGTCGAGATGCAGGCGGTGGGACCTGTGATCGTTCGCCCGGCAGAGTGCACCTACTGCACCGTCTGCGAAGGCATCTGCCCGGTAGGCGCGATCGCGTGCGCGTTTGAAATCGCGTGGGACGAGGGCGGAGTTTAGATTTTGGATTTTGGATTTTAGAGTTTGGATTTTAGAGTCTGGATTTTGGAGATGGGGAGGGAATTTACGATGAGTGAGTACATCAACAATCAGACACAGCGGCAGGAAACGCTGAAAGGCATCATCCGGCAATTACACGCCGGGGCGAGCGTGGAGGAAGTCAAGGCGCAGTTCGCCGAGTTGCTGGCCGGCGTCGGCGGTGACGAGATCGCGCGCATCGAGCAGGCGCTGGTCGCGGAGGGACTGGACCCCGATCAGATCAAGCCACTGTGCGACGTGCACGTGGCCGTCTTCCGCGAATCGCTGGACGAACAGACCGATCCGCAGACGATCCCCGGCCATCCGGTGTTCACCTTCCGGGCGGAAAACCTGGCGGTGGGGCGCGTGTTGGACAACGTCCGCGCGGCGCTGGACGCCTATAAGGCCGCGCCCGGTGAAGCGACATTGCAAACCGCACGGGAGAGCGCCCGCAAGCTGCGCGAATACGAAAAACACTATTTGCGCAAGGAGAACATCCTCTTCGCCTACCTGGAACGCTACGACTTCTCCGGCCCTTCGAAGGTGATGTGGGCCGTCCACGATGACATTCGCGCCGGGTGGAAGAAGCTGACGGCGTTGCTGGACGCCGGGCCAGGCACGGATTTTGCCACATTCACCGCACAACTGGACGAGACGTTCGCGCAGGTGGATCAAACGCTCCGCGATATGATCTACAAAGAGCACAAAATCCTGTTCCCCGCGGCTATGGCGCGCTTGAGCGAGAAGGACTGGGGCGAGATTCGTGCACAAGAAGGCGAAATCGGCTATGCCTACATCGCGGCGGGACGCCAGTGGCAGGCGCGCGTCGACCCGCGCGAAGCGGAGGCGCAGGCCAGCCCTGCGCCTGTGCCAGACGGCTTGATTCCGCTAAACGTCGGCGCGTTGTCGGCGGAGCAAATCAGTATGATGCTGAGCACGCTACCGGTGGACATCACTCTTGTCGATGAGAACGACACGGTGCGCTTCTTCTCACAGACCCGCGAGCGCATCTTCCCCCGCTCGCCCGCGATTATCGGGCGCAAGGTGCAGAATTGCCACCCGCCGCAGAGCATAGGGCGCGTGCAGCGCATCCTCGACGATTTCCGGGCAGGCGTGCGCGATGTGGCGGAGTTCTGGATCTCGATGCACGGGATGTTCGTCCACATCCGCTACTTTGCGCTGCGGGACGCAAGCGGTGCTTATCGCGGCACGCTTGAGGTAACGCAGAACATCGCCCCGCTGCGCGCACTCGAAGGCGAGCGGCGGCTGTTGAACGAGGCGGCATAAATGGACACGCCGATCGAGATTCACCTGTACGGCAAGCTGCGCAAATACGCGCCAAACCCGCGCGCCGACCGGGAGAACGTGTTGCGGTTGACGCTCCAACCCGGCGAAACGATTCGAGACGTTTTGGCGCGCGCCGACATCGCCGAGGAAGAGGTGTGCCACATCTTCCTCAATGGCGCGCTGTTCTCGACGCACAACCGCATGGCGCCGTGGCTCGGCTACCGGCAGGCGCAGCCAAACGTGCATCAGTGGGAAACAGATGTCGCCTTAAAACCGGGGGATCGGTTGGGGATTTTCGGCCACGACATGGCCGCACTCGTTGTCTAGGTATCGGACGCAGATTCACGCTGATTTTCGCCGATTTGCTCGCGCTGTGTGTGCTTATCTGCGTGAATCTGTAGAAATCGGCGTCCTAAAGAAAAAAAACCGGCGTCAGTCACGACGCCGGTTTTTCTTTCAGGAAACTCGCCACTTGCGCGGCAAACTCGCGCGCGTGAACCGGTTTGGAGATGTAGCCATCACAGCCATAGGCTTTGGCAATCGCCGCCGCCGTGTCCTGGGGCCACGCAGTTACGACCACCAACGGGATTTTGGACAAGATGTCGGAGGCTTTAAGCACTCCGGCGACTGTCTGCCCATCAAGGTCGGGCAGGCCCATATCCAGCAGAATGAGATCGGGACGCGACAACAGGGCCGCCCGCAACCCGCTTTCACCATTTGATTCAATCATGATCTGATAGTCGGCGCGTTCGAGCAACCGTTGCATCAACCGCGCCTGATGCGGGTCATCTTCCATAATCAGAATCTTCTTCATTCGAGGTTTCACATCGTCCATCGGCATTATCTCTGGAACAGAAGTATATACTCATGTTTGAAGATGTAAAATCCACCGACAAGCGCACGATAACGCCACAGCTCCTTCTGCTCGCGTTTGGCCCGCGTCTCGTCGAAGTTCTTGACGATGATGCTCTTGAGCGTATACCCCTGCGCCTGCACGGCCTGCATCAGATAGAAGCCAAGCGGGATCCATTCACCTTTCACGTACTTATCACCGATGACAATCGCCAGGTAGCGCCCGCGCTCCAGGAAAGGTGTCACCCGGGTCACGATTTCCGCAAACTGCGCCACGAAGGCGTCCACCGAAGCCGCATTGGAGAGGTCGCGGTCGTCCTCACTGAAGCGGATGATGTCGTGGTAGGGCGGGTGCATCAACAACAACTGCACCTGGGCGATGCCACGCTCCGCCAGCACCGCCGCGTAATCCACAGTGCGGCTGTCGCCCTCTACCACGTCCGCGACGACGCCATGCGGATTCGGCGCAGTCGCCACCAGCTCGCGGGTGCGCGCGGCGATGTCGGCGTTGAGTTCGATGCCGATGCCGTTGCGGCCCAGGCGCAGGCACTCCAACAACGTCGTCCCGCTGCCCACGAAGGTATCCAATACCCAGTCGCCCTGTTTGGTGTAGCGCAGCATCATCTGGTGGGGGATTTGCGGGATGAAGTTGCCCCAGTACCAGGCTTTGTGCGCGCCGGAATTGTCGCGCCGCTCCATCACCCACAGACTGTCGGTGATGATCTCGTCGTACTCTTTCCAGCGGTTGAGGTTGATGTCGTTGATTTTGCCGGTGCGGACTTCGGCGGCGGCTTTGCGCAGGCGCGCGATGTAGTAGTGCGTGCGTTGCAGCGTGCGCGTGGCGAGGATTTGGTCCAGGTCGGCCAGTAGCACGTCGCGCGGAAAGACAACACGGCCACCCTCGGATGTCGCCGAATCCCATATCCCGCCCGGTTTCCACACCGCGACCTGCGCGCGCAATTCGGCGATGCGCGAGCGCACGGCGTCCAGGTTGTCGTCGGTCAGGCAAGCATCCAGGCGCGCCAGGAGGTCATCGCGGTTCAAGATGATATGATCCAAAGGATGTCCATCCCTATCCAACAGTTTCGAACTGCAACACGCGCAATTTCTCCGGCGCAATCCGCAAACTGAGCGTTAGCATCTCTAAACCGACTACACGTCCATTAGCATCAAAATCTAGAATCACGCCAGGCTGGACTTCCTCAGACTCAACAATCAACGATTCATCCAAACGAAAATAAAGCGCATCATTCTCTTTATCGATTTTTAATCTCATTTTATCCTGCCTATTTTCTGCCCAAACGACGGTCAAAGAATACCGTCACGACACAGTGAGGGTATACGTCGGTATTTACTACAACACGTAGAACCCGCCCACCATGTTCTCGAATGACTTTAGTATAATGCATATTCCCATCATCACCACGGCGCTTTCTATCAGGCGTGTTGAGTGTGCGCCATACCCACTCTTCAGCAATATTTCGTTCCTGCAACATCATCCTGGTATGTGATGAAAACTCAAATTCAGGCATAGCATACCTCAGCACCGAATCGCCCAGATCACGTCGGACAGCGTCTCCTGCTCCGGCGTGAAGGAAAACCGGTGCAAGTGCGCGGGATCGAACGTCGCTACGTAGTCGCGGATAATGCCGCTCAGCCACGTCAACTCCGCTTTGAGCTTCCAGTGCGCGCCGCCCGCCGCGTACAAGACGATGAACAGCCGATTGGCGTAATGCCGGCGCTGCTCCTGGCTCTGCGCCTGATACAGCCATTCGATGAGCGCCGCCGGATGATTCACCGCGTAGGTGAGGTCGTGGCCGAACCCACGCGGAAACACCGAGGTCTTGTGATCGAAGCGCACGCCCTTGAGGGTGAAATCGACCAGGCGGTCTCGCTGATTCTCCATCGGGATCACGCCGTCCAGGGCAGCAAATATCTCCTCCACTGCCCGCGCCGACCAGAAATTGTACCAGCGGTTCAGTGCGTAATCAAAGAGGGCCTCGCGCTCGGGTGCAGCGCCAAAGCGGCGCTCCAACTCCACCCGCAACGCATCAAAGGACGGCTCATCGTAGACGAAGCGCGTCTGGGCGTCGAAGAGATTGTTCTGCACCCGGCCCCAACGGTAGGGGAAGGCCCAACGTTTTTTCAATTCGCGCTCGCGGGTTTGAAGGGTTGAGAGGCTCACGAAGTTCTTAAAGCTCCCAATAATTCAGTGAGGGTCACGACCTCTATGGTGTCTAGGCAGAGTCGAGGGTTGTCCATTTATCCCATGCCTGTTGAAGATAGGTTACCGCCTGATCGAAATCCTGATCATCCTTCAAAGCACCACGCAATGTCAGAAAATGATCCAATGAAGTGAGCCGCACACTCTGCCCTTCAACGACAGTTTTAATCGCATCACCCTCGCGCAAGTTCAAAACTTGCATGAGCCAGCGAGGTAACGAAATCACATCTTCACTAGTGCTCTGTGCAATCTTCTGTAACATTTCTGCGCCTCTCATACCGAAATACAACACATTCCCCGGGCCGGCGCGCTCAGAAACCGGCCAGAGCACGCTGGGGCCGGTCTCCGACCGCGCCCCCAACTGAAATGAAACACACCCACATCATATCCCTGCCCTGGTACGAACGAACCTGACATTTCTCGCACCGATGCATAGGCTAGATCAATTCCATTATAGCACACTCTGTTTTCGCAGGAACGCCCTCAATAGACAAATTCCGCAAACGGGGGTACACTTCTTCCCATATCCAACACAGTAGGAGGTAGCATAGTGGCAACCCAACATGTGGCACCTTATGGCGCATGGAAGTCTCCCATCACATCCGACTTGATCGTCTCGCAGTCCATCGCTTTGGGCGGCGGCGTATTCGACGGCGACGACGTGTACTGGCTGGAAGGCCGCCCCGCCGAGGCCGGGCGCAACGTCATCGTGCGGCGCGCGCCGGACGGAACAACCCATGACATCAACCCGGCGCCGTTCAACGCCCGCACCCGCGTCCACGAGTACGGCGGCGGCGCGGTGTTGGTGGATCGCAGCGTCGTGATCTTCAGCAACTTCGCCGACCAGCGACTCTATCGCGTGGTGCCTGGCGGTACACCGGAGGCGCTCACGCCGGAAGCGCCGTTGCGCTACGCCGATTGTGTCGTCGATGCGGCGCGCAATCGCCTGATCTGCGTGCGCGAGGACCACGGTGAGGCCGCCGCTGCCCATGGCGAAGCCGTGAACACCATCACGGCTATTGCGCTGGACGGCAGCCAGGCGCAGCACGTCCTCGTCTCCGGCAATGACTTTTACAGTACGCCGCGCCTCAGCCCCGACGGGAACACGCTGGCCTGGCTCACCTGGCGGCATCCCAACATGCCGTGGGACGGCACGGAGCTATGGATCGCCGAGGTGCAGCCCGACGGGACGCTGGCAAACGCCGCCCTGGTCGCCGGCGGCGAGAACGAGTCGATCTTCCAGCCGGCGTGGTCGCCCGATGGACGGCTCTACTTCGTGTCGGATCGCAGTGGGTGGTGGAACCTGTACCGGCTGGGCAACGCAGGCATCGAACGGCTCGTCGCTATGGAAGCGGAGTTCGGCGCGCCGCAGTGGGTCTTCGGGCTTTCCACCTACGCCTTCGAGTCCGCCGAACGGATCATCTGCACGTACACCAAAGACGGCATTGACTACCTGGCAAGCCTGGATACCAACCGCAAAACGCTCACCCCGCTGAACATCCCCTACACCAGCATCGGCAGCATCCAGGCCGCGCCGGGGAAGGCGCTGTTGCGCGGCGCATCGCCCACCCAAGCCGCTTCCCTCGTGATGCTCGACCTCGCCACGGGACAGCAGACGATACTCAAGCGCGCTAACGCCATCGAACTTGATCCAGGCTATCTGTCGACGCCGCAGCCCATCGAATTCCCCACTACAGGTGGGCTAACGGCGCACGGCATCTTCTACCCGCCGCAGAACAAGGACTATGCCGCGCCGGAAGGTGAGAAACCGCCGCTGCTCGTCCTCAGCCACGGCGGGCCGACGGGGGCCACCTCCAGTGCGTTCAGCCTGGGCATCCAATACTGGACCAGTCGCGGGTTCGCCGTCTTCGACGTGAACTACGGCGGCAGCAGCGGCTACGGGCGCGCCTACCGCGAGCGGTTGAACGGGCAATGGGGCATTGTTGATGTGGACGATTGCGCCAACGGCGCGCGCTATCTGGCGGAGCAGGGATTGGTTGATCCGGCACGGCTGGCGATTCGCGGCGGCAGCGCGGGCGGCTACACCACGCTCTGCGCGCTGACCTTCCGCAACGTGTTCCACGCCGGGGCGAGTCACTTCGGTGTGAGCGACCTGGAAGGGCTGGCGACCGACACGCACAAATTCGAGTCGCGCTACCTGGATCGGCTCGTGGGGCCGTACCCGGAGCGGCGCGACCTGTACGTGGCGCGCTCGCCCATTCATCACGTGGCGCACCTGAACTGCCCGGTGATCTTCTTCCAGGGATTGGAGGATAAAATCGTGCCACCATCGCAGGCTGAAACAATGGTCAACGCCTTGCGTAGTAAAGGTATCCCGGTGGCGTATTTGCCGTTCGAGGGCGAGCAACATGGTTTCCGCCGCGCGGAGAACATCAAACGCGCGCTGGACGCCGAACTGTATTTCTACGGACGCATCTTCGGCTTCGAACTGGCCGAGCCGGTCGAGCCGGTGGAAATCGAGAACCTTTGAAAAAGACTACAAAAGTCTCACGAGATTGTTGAGACTTTTGTAGTCTGAAACGCAAGGCATTTGACCCCAAACGGAGTATGGATAAAATAGGGATCAAGCACCCCGCGCCAGAGCGCCTGGGCCGGCGCGTCCCAACGTCGCCCCAGGGTGAACAGCTCATCGTAAAGTGGAAGCAACGGGTTACTCAGAGGATCAGAAGGAGTTTAATTTGACCGAGAAACAGACTGACCAGGAAATTTATGTGTTGCCGGAGCGTACCACGGCGACGCCACTGGAGGGGACGATGATTTTCAGCGGCCTCGCCCACCCTCAACTGGCGTCGAACATCGCACATTATTTAGGGTTAGAAGTCAGCCCTTCCATCAGCCGCAAGTTCTCCAACGACAATTATTTCGTCCATCTGGGCGTGAGTGTGCGGTCCAAGCAGGTTTTCATCGTGCAGCCGCTTTCGCCGCCGTGCAGCGACAATCTGGTGGAATTGTTATTGATGCTGGACGTAGCCCGCAGCGCCGGCGCCGCCGGCGTTCATGCGGTGATTCCCTACTACTCCTATGCCCGCTCGGACAAGAAGGACGCGCCGCGCATCTCGATTGCCGGGCGATTGATCGCCGACCTGCTGACCACCGCCGGCGCCACCCACGTCATCACGATGACGTTGCACTCGCCGCAGGTGCACGGCTTCTTCCGCGTGCCCACCGATCACCTGACGGCACATTCGGTGTTCGTCGAGCACTTGAAGACCAAGGACCTCAGCAACAGCGTCATCGTCGCGCCCGACATCGGACACGCCAAGCGCGCGACCAAGCTAGGACGGGCGCTGAAACTGCCGGTTGCGGCGGGTGAAAAGCAGCGCCTTACCGACGACTCGGTCGCCATCACCGGGATGATGGGCGATGTATGGGGCAAGGACGTGATCATTCTGGATGACGAGATCGCCACTGCCGGAACGATCATCGAAACGATCAAGTACCTGAAGACGTGCAACGTCCACAAATTCACTGTCATCGGCACGCACGGTCTATTCACCGGGCCGGCCGTCGAACGGCTCAACGACATCGAAGAGATTGACGAAATCATCGTCACGGACACCGTCCCCCTCAAAGAAAACCAACGGCCGCAACGCCTGCGGGTACTTTCGGTCGGCTCGATCTTCGGCGAGGTCATCCGCCGCAACGTGCAGGGGGAATCGGTAGGTTCGTTGTTCGAATTCTGGTCGATCCCTGGCTAAGGAGGAAATATGCCAGAGCAAGCGTCTCCCAATGGACATCCCAATGAATCGCTGTCAAAGGAAGGCCAAAGTAACGGCTGGCGGGCGTTTGCCACCCTCACCCAGTTTCTCAAAGATGATGGCTGGTATCCGCAGCAGTTGGATGAAAAAACCATCCACCGGGTCTACTTCGCGGGTAAAAACGGGGAGTTACGCTGCTACGCGCAAATCCGTGTGGACCTGGAGCAGTTTCTTTTCTACGTCATTGCGCCGGTTAAAACGCCGGAGCCGATGTATGCGCAGGTCGCGGAATATATCACCCGCGCCAATTACGGCCTGCGCATCGGCAACTTCGAGATGGACTACTCCGACGGTGAAGTCCGCTACAAGAGCAGCATCGACTTCGAGGGAGAGCCGCTGACGGCTACGTTGATCAAGAATGCGATGTATCCCGCGGTCCACACAATGGACCTGTATCTTCCGGGCCTACTCGGCGTGATGTATGGAAACAAGACCCCGGCTGAAGCCATCCACGAAATCGAGGATTGACGGCCGCCCATGCCAGATTTCAAAATCGCCACCTTTAACGCCAATTCGATCCGCAGTCGGCTCGACCAAATCCTCGACTGGCTGGCTCGCGAACAACCGGACGTACTCTGCGTCCAGGAGACCAAGGTGCAGGACAAGGATTTCCCGGCGCAGCCCATCAAAGACGCCGGATACCACGTCATCTTTCGCGGGCAGAAAGCCTATGCCGGCGTCGCCATCATCAGCAAAGTGCCGCCGGAGAAGGTCGTCGCCGGCTTCGACGATGAGGCTGAGAACGGTGACGGCGCAGACGAACCTCGCCTGCTGCGCGCCGTCTATCACGGCGTCACGGTGATTAACAGCTATGTCCCGCAGGGCCGCGAACCGGAGTCGGAGCACTTCCAGTACAAGTTGCGCTGGCTGGCACGGATGCGGGCGCTCCTCGAACGGCATTACTCACCCGACGATCTGCTGGTGTGGGTAGGCGACCTCAACGTGGCGCCGGAGGACATCGACGTGTACGATCCAAAGGGGCTGCGCTATCACGTGGACTTCCACCCCGACGCGCAGGCGGCGCTGGAACGTGTGCGGCAGTGGGGCTTCGTGGACGTGTTCCGCCAGCACCATCCCAACGAACCGCAACAATTCAG
>JAIOAS010000169.1:0-3737 GCA_019873725.1 Chloroflexota bacterium
TGCGAAGGAATGTACAAACGCTATGTCGGTACCATCGAGCTCAGAGAAAACGCAAGCGACAAAAGTGCTGGATTTTTGGAAAATCGCGGCCATCGTCATCCTGCTCCTGGCGATTGTTACGCGGTTCTACGCATTGGGCGACCGCGCGGTGAGCCACGACGAGATGACGCATGCCAAATTTTCGTGGAATCTCTACACAGGCCAGGGCTTTCGGCACGATCCACTGATGCACGGCCCGCTGCTCTTCGAGGTGACGGCGCTCCTCTACGCGCTTTTCGGCGTGAGCGACTTCACGGCGCGTATCTACGCCGCAGCATTGGGCGTGGCGCTGGTGATGACGCCGTGGCTGTTCCAAAAGTGGCTAGGTAAGCGCGGTGTGCTGTGCGCGTCGATCATGTTGTTGATTTCACCGGCGATCACCTACTACGCGCGCTACACCCGCCACGACACGCCGGTCATGTTGTGGTCGACGTTGCTGCTGTGGACGGTGCTGCAATACCTGGACACCGGGCGCACACGCTGGCTCTACGGGATGGTCGCCTTCTTCCCCCTGATGTACGCCTCCAAAGAGAATGCCTACATCTACACCGCCATCTTTCTCGTCTTGCTGGCGCTGCCGTTCCTCTGGCAGGTGATGCGCGCGCGCTGGGCGCGGCCCAAGTTCTCGGCAGTGCTGGCGGTGGTGGTGATTATCGCGCTACTGGCCGGTGGAGGCTTCATTGTGTCTCTGACAGGCGCGCAAGTCTCCGAGGTTGAGGATACGGGCAACACCAGCATCTCCAATATCACCATCCCTGGCTGGGGACGGCTGGCTCTGGGGATGGCTTTCCTCTTTGCGCTGAGTGCAGTACCTGTCATCTACTACGGCGTCGGCGCGGAGAGTCTGCGCTGCATGCGCCTGTTCGACGTGTTGATGACGCTGGGCACGCTGACCCTGCCGCTCGGTTCGGCCTTCCTGATGAAGTTCGTGGCAGGCGTGGATATGAGCCTCTTCTATCCCGCGCTGATGAACCTAAAGTTCGGCGCAATCCCGTTGCAAATGACGCTCGCCGCGCTGGTCACGTTTATCTTGGTGGTGGCGCTCTCGGTCGCCCTGGGATTATGGTGGGACATCAAGCGTTGGCCTATCATCGCCCTCATCCACTACGGTATCTTCATCACGCTCTTCAGTACCTTCTTCACCTATGGGTGGGGGGTGATGACAGGTCAGATCGGCGCATTAGCTTATTGGATCGCCCAACAGACCGTGGACCGCGGCAAACAACCCTGGTACTACTATGCAGTCATCGGACCGCTGTACGAATATATGCCTCTGCTTCTCTCGATACCCGCCGGGATTTGGGGATTCGTTCGCCCTGTCCTCAAGCTCGCCTCATCTCCTTCCGCTTCTTCTAAGAAACAGGACACGCCCAAATCGCTCAATCTCGATCTGTTCTTCCCGCTCTTTCTGGCGGGTTGGGCAGTGATGTCCTGGGTGGCTTATAGTTACGCGGGTGAAAAAATGCCCTGGTTGTTCGTCCACATCGCCCTGCCGCATGTGCTGCTCGCCGCCTGGGGATTGGCACAATGGCTGCAGAAACTGGAATGGCAGGACATTGTGCAGCGCGGTTGGTTGTTGCTCGTGACCTTGCCACTGCTATGGAAGGCGCTCCAGGCATTCGGAAAGGCCGTCAACTCATCCGAGCAAGTCCTGAATATTGGCAGCGACGCAGCAGGAGGACTGACGCTTGCCGGCTTGGAACCCCTGGTGGGAGTGTTGTGTGCCCTGGGGGGGGGCATACTCCTTAGCGCCCTCCTGCTTTGGACGATCGATAAGATCGGGCCACGTCGCACACTGCGGTTAACGCTGCTCACGGCTTGCGGCACGCTGGCGGTATGGACGGTACGCACGATGTTCATGCTCAATTTCATCAATGACGAGTTGGCGACCGAGTTTATGGTCTACGCCCATGCCACGCCAGACATCAAGGTCGTTCTCGCCCAAATTGAAGACATCTCGTGGCGAACCACCGGGACGGCGAACGAGATCAAAGTAGCCTACGGGCAAGAAGGCGCATGGCCGTTCTACTGGTACATGGCAACGCGCTATCCCAACAGCTACTACTACGCGGATGCGCCTGAAGCCGAGCGCCTGCTCGAATGTCCGGTGATCATCGCCGGGAAACCGCAATGGGGCGTTGTCGAAGCAATCCTGGGCGCAGATTACGTCGCCTACGACTACAAATACATCTGGTGGCCCATCGAGGACTACAAAGATCTGACGTGGGAACGCATCCGTGGCGCGTTGGACGATCCGCAGATGCGCGCGGCGTTGGCAGACATCATCCGCAACCGTGATTACCGCGCCTACGCCCAACTGAAAAATCCGCAGAACCCCTTCACGCTCCAAACGTGGCCGAACCGGCTGGACATGCATCTCTACGTGCGCCGCGATCTGGCCCAGCAAATCTGGAGCTACAGCACAGATGAAACAACGGGTCGTCATGCAGAAGTCCTTGATACCTATACGGCCAGCGAACGGGAGCTGCCCCTGATTTTCAAAGCGCACCTCTCCAATGCGGCAGGGCGTGGGATCGCAATTGCGCCGGACGGCACCTTCTACATCGCCGACACAGCCCAGCACAGCATCTGGCGGCTCTCACCCAAAGGGGAACTGCTCAGCACGTGGGGCGAGTACGGCGTCGCGCCCGGCCAATTCAACGAGCCGTGGGATGTGGCGGTCGACCCGGACGGGAATGTGTACGTAGCCGATACGTGGAACCACCGCATCCAAAAATTCACGGCGGAGGGCGAGTTCGTGCTCAGTTGGGGTCGTCTGGGACAGGTGCAGGCCTACGATCCTGCCGGAAACGGCCTGTTCTACGGGCCACGCGGCATCGCCGTGGGGCCAAACGGCTCCATCTATGTCGCCGACACGGGCAATCATCGGGTGCAGGTTTTCAACTCGGATGGAGTGTTCCTGCGTGAGTTTGGTGGCTTCGGAAGCCTGCCAGGTCAAATGAACGAACCGGTGGGGATTGCGGTGAATACCGTGGGCGAAGTCTTCGTCGCCGATACGTGGAACCGGCGCGTGCAGGCTTTCAGTCCAGAGGGCATCTACCGCCGCGAGTGGAGTGTGCCCCTCTGGAGCGGCAATCCCGCGGAAAAGCCCTTCCTCGCTGTCACCGATCAAGTCATGGTTGTGGGCGCTCCTACCCAGGGGCGCGTGCTGGCGTTCGACTACGCGGGCAACCTGCTATGGAATCTGCACGATCCCGAAGATCTGCCGTTCCCCGAAGGCCTGGCCTTCTTTGAAGGTATTCTCTACGTTGCCGACGGAGACAATGGCGATCTGATCGGGTATCGCATCGAGTAGTCACGGCAGAATCAGATGATTGACCTCTTAGGTTCTGAAAGCGGATTCACGCGGCGAGGAGATAAGGACGCATCGGCGCCCAGCGTTTGCGCCACAAAACGGGCACGAAGAACCTGGGCAGAAATCCCGGCATCGTCTGCGCCAGCGTGGCCCGGTCTTGTTCCGCCAAGTTGTACAGCATGAATGGCAGCATCAACGGGATCGGATTGGAGTGCCGTTGCGCATACCTGGAGGCCGCTTTGCCGATTCTGACACGATCCGCCATGCTGACCGCCGCCGAAATGCCATCTGGCCCGAAGTGCGCTTCCTCTACCGCGATATGCTCTATCCAACGCGCGCGAAGGTCCTGGAGATTCCCCAACAATTGGGCTTGCAGGCCGGC
>JAIOAS010000169.1:4338-11273 GCA_019873725.1 Chloroflexota bacterium
CGCGCCTCAAGCGCGTTGACCAGGTGATGCAGAAGTATGTGGACCAGGGCAAGCTGCCGGGCGTGCTCAGCCTGGTGGCCCGGCGCGGGCAGGTCGCGCACCTGTCCAAAGTCGGCTGGATGAACGTCGAGGCCCAAAAGCCGATCGCGTTCGACACGCTCTTTCGCATCTATTCGATGACCAAGCCGCTCACCAGCGTCGCAGTGATGATGCTCTACGAGGAAGGCCGTTTCTTCCTCAGCGACCCGGTCAGCAAATACATCCCGGAATTCGAGGACGTCAAAGTCTTCGTGCGCGAAACCGAGACGGGCGTCGAGTTGGCGAATTTGCAGCGCCCGATCACGATCCATCACCTGCTGACGCATACCGGCGGGTTGAGCTACGGCTTCGACGCGAACGACTATGTAGACAGGCAGATCCAAAAGCATGTTTGGAAGCGCCACAATGACGACCCCGACATCACGCTAGAGGAATTCGTCCGCAGAATAGCGATGTGCCCGCTCCGCACGCAGCCGGGCACGGAGTTCTACTACAGCCTGTCCGTTGACGTGCTGGGCTACCTGGTGCAGGTCGTTTCGGGCCAGCCGTTCGACGCCTTCTTGCAAGAGCGCATCCTGGGACCGTTGGGCATGGTAGACACGGCCTTCGACGTGCCGGAGAGCAAACTCGACCGGTTTGCGGTCAACTACCAACCGGACAAGGAGAAGAAGGGCCTGGCCGTTCTTGACGCGCCCGAGACGAGTCGTTTCGCCAAACCTACACGCTGTCCGGCGGGCGGCATGGGGCTGGTCTCGACGCTAGGCGATTATTATCGCTTCGCACAGATGCTCTACAACAAGGGCGAGTTAGACGGACAGCGCCTGCTCGGCCGCAAGACGGTCGAACTGATGACGAGCAACCACCTGCGCGACGGCGTCTACCGCGACGGGAATCCGGCGCTGGGCTTCGGCCTGGGGTTCGGGGTCACGCTCGATGTTGAGCGGACGCAAACGCTCGGTTCTGTGGGCACCTACGGTTGGGGCGGCGCGGCGACCACCCGCTTTTCAATCGATCCGCAGGAAGAGCTGGTGCACATCGAGATGACCCAGTTGATGAACAACGACTGCGTGCCGGTGCTGGACGAGATGCAGGTGGCGATTTACCAGGCGATTGTAGATTGAGGGGATGACCGAACAGCAGAGTCCCGCGCCGACGGTTGGCGCGGGACTCTGTGCACAAAGTTTACTTCCATGTCTGATGATCAGATGTCCTCATCAACATCGTCATCATAGGTGTCGAGCCAATAGGGCTGTGATTCTTCCTTAACTACTTGGACTTGGTTCATTGTGGTTGGGCCTAAAAAGTCAAGAATTGGTACAGATTTCAGTTTCTGTTCCATATAGCACAGGATACCAAGAATAACCCGACGCGTAGTTTCTACACCGAGCCGCTCAACAAATTCCTTCCCATTTGCAGAAAGCACCAATTTCCCTTTTTCGGGATATAGACATTGCTCTCTCCCTCAAACAGGTTAATCTGTTTGTATATCGGTTGCGCCGGCTCGCAGTTTAGCCACATTACATTATCAACATTCACATTCTCCCAGGTAACAATCTCCTCACGAATCATGTCAATATACTCAGGATTATTATCAAACAACACAAACCTTCTCCCCAATTCAGATGCCGCACGGCCAACTGTTCCCGACCCTGCAAAAGGGTCCAACACAACATCTCCCTTGAAAGAGTAATAACGAATCACTTTTTCAGCAAGCTCTTTTGGAAATGCTGCAGGGTGTTTAGAGTTTGTAGAGGGGTTTATTTTCCATACGTTAGTACGTTCATAACCATCTTGTATTTTGGAGTCTTCAATTATCTGCCGGTCAGGATGATTACGAATAAACCAATCAATAAGGAGATCGGTGTGTTTTTGATAAACTAACACATATTCCGTAACCGGAACGGCCTTGTATTGCAGTGGATTACGGTCTGCTGCAAATCGCCTCCCTCTTCCTGTAGCCCAACCAGCGCCTTCAGGTTTTTCCCAGATAATGTCATCAATAAAATCATAACCTTCCTCTATGAAGATACGGTGAAAATCGAAAGGCACAGCTATCCTCCGAGAAGATTGATTTCTGGAAGCCCGTCGTATCAAAACCGGTGCCACATTGATAACAAAAAATCTCCCTTCCATCAAAACCCTGTGACATCTGCGAATAATTTGCCGCATTTTGAAAAGGTATTCATCGTATTCTTCATATTCCGAGTATTCGGGACGAGCATTATAATATGGAGGAGAGGTAAAAATCAGGTCGACACTTTCGGCCGGCATTTCATCGAGCAGATGCGCCGAATCTCCTAAACCGACCGTGTTACGCAGACTGGATAGTTGGTATTCTCTCTTGTCTTGCCTTCTCTGAATAACTTTTGACTCGTCCTGTTTCAATAGCCTGGCAGTCAACAGGTTCGGCTTGGTGGTCTTCGACGCCAGTATTTCAGTGCTGTACGCATCAATGACCACTTCACCGACTGCCGTCCCATTCTTCGCACACAACGGAACACGCCAATAGTGATACCTGTCATCGACTTCTGGTAAACCGAATTTAACAACTCTAGCAAGATCAAGCTCCACCAGCCAATCTTTGGCAATCTGCTTGGCTTGCTTGACATCCAAAACCAAGTAATCTCTTTCTTCGGATACTAACTGGTTGTTTCGCGCCATTCAGGCCATCTCCAGTTCTATGGGCGCAAAAAAGACGTTACTCAAGCAAACACGCTTGAATATCTTCCTCAACCAAACCGGCACACTCATGTGAAATCTCCCCAACCGTGGCCCCATGCACCAGTAAATTGAGGGTATACCCGACCGTCAAGCGCGTTCCGCGACAGACCGGCTTGCCTACCATCACGTTAGGGTTGAGAACAATTCGATCAAATAAGTATTGCTCATTCATCATCAATACCTCGTTTCTTTGCATTTCCCATTCATACCACCAATCATACACCTCCCCCCCACAGCAGTCAACCATTTCTAACTACCGTCTACAAACCGAATCCACTGTGCAGCCTCATCGATGTTCGGAACATATCCCGCTTCCGTCGAGACAAACAGCGTGGGCACGTCGAACGCGGGCGTCACAGCATCGGCCGGCGGCGCAAGTATGCCTGTTCAGCCAACGCTCGCCGTTGCCCCTTCCCGCAGCCGTTTTATATCGCTCAGCGGTGGCAGGCCGAAGAGCTTTTTATAATCCCGGCTAAAGTAGGCGGCATCGTTGTAGCCCACCCGAAACCCGGCGCCAAGCGCGTCGAGCCCTTCGGCAAGCATCAGCCGGCGGGCTTCCTGGAGTCGTATCTGCTTTTGGAATTGTAACGGACTCATCGCCGTGACGGCTTTGAAATGGTGGTGAAAACTGGATACGCTCATGCCGAGTTCTTGGGCAATGTCTTCAATGCGCAGCGGTTGGTCGAACTCTTTGCGCAGCCGTTCGATTGCTCTGGCGATGCGGTAGGCGTGCCCGCCCTGAACCGCAATGTAGCAGAGGCGTTCTCCCTGCTTGCCTTTCAAGAGCCGGTAAATGATTTCCCGTGTGATCAAGGGCGCGAGGAAAGCCGCCTCGTCTGGGCTGTCCAACAACCTGACAAGCCGCACGACCGCATCCAGCAGACCGGCATCCAGGGGGCTGACATCAACGGCGCGCACGTTGGTATAGCTGCGCGGGGCAAGATGCCCGGCCTCGACCATCACGGCACTAACAAAGGTCGGGTCGAGCCTGACCACGACGCTCAGGTAGGGCCGCTCCGGTGATGCTTCGATGACGTGACTCACGACGGGCAACTCGGCCGTCGCCAGCAGATAGTGCATCGGATCGTACTGGTAACGCTCTTCGCCCAGAAAGACTTCCTTGCTGCCCTGGGCAATCACGCAAAAAGCCGGATCGGAAACGCCATGCGCCAATTCCGTAGGCGCGGATACGCGGTGCAAACGCAAGCCCGCAAGCGGCTCCGCCCTCCCATCCTCACGGACAATGCGCGCGATCCGCTCGACCAATTCCGCCCGGTTAGCCTGTTCCCGCTGTACATCGTAGGCCGTTGCCTGAACGTCTATTGAACTCATCGCCACTGCCTGACCCATCTCTATACCTCCAAGATGACAGTTTCATCCAACCACTCCGGAAATCATTATACTACACGCCGACCCGTTCATGTACATTTCTCTTCCATATTTGCAGAATTGTACAATGATCTGCGAAGATTATTATACTATTCTGCATCCCGGTGTGCTATCATACACTCGAAACAGAAACCCTGCTCTCGGTCCCTGAAAAGCCGCCAATCGCTCTGGTCGGGCAGTGGAACCGGCAGCAAAAAGCATAGGAGTGTACGAATCTTTAACGACTGTGCGACTACAAGACTAACAACTAAGTGACTATTTTGCAGGAGGTATCATGGATCCGATCCTTCAATTGATTCAGTTGACGTTGAGAATCGAACGCGAAGCGGAGGCACAACGCCTCCGCTCCATCCCGCAGCGCGATGACGCCGTGGATGCAAAACCGGTCCGCGCGCGCAAACAGAATCGGCGTGCCGAACGTACCGGCACATTGTTGCCACAACAACAATGCTGTGAATGTGCATAGGTGAAAGGAGAACCATGAAAACACGCAAACTCGGTAACAGCAATTTGGAAGTATCGGCGCTGGGCCTCGGCTGTATGCGGATGACCTTTGGGGATGCACCCATCGGCACCCGGCAGGAAATGATCGCTTTCCTGCATACAGCAGTGGAGCGAGGCCTCACCTTCTTCGATACGGCGGAAGTTTATGGGCCGTTCACCAACGAAGAACTCGTGGGGGAAGCGCTGGAGCCGTTCCGCGGCCAGGTGGTCATCGCCACCAAATTCGGCTTCAAGCACGACGGCGACAAAGGGCCGAGTCCCGCGACCGGCCTGGACAGCCGCCCGGAGCAAATCAAGCGAGTGGCCGAGGCATCGCTCAAGCGGCTGCGGGTCGAGGCGATTGACCTGTTCTATCAACACCGCCCTGATCCGAACGTGCCCATCGAGGACGTGGCTGGCGCGGTCAAAGACCTGATTCAGGAAGGGAAAGTGAAGCACTTTGGCCTTTCCGAAGCGTCGGCCGATCTCATCCGTCGCGCACACGCCGTATGCCCCGTCACGGCCTTGCAAAGCGAATATTCGGTCTGGTGGCGCGCCATCGAAGAGAACGGCGTGCTGGCAACCTGCGAGGAACTTGGCATCGGCCTGGTGCCTTACAGCCCTCTGGGACGCGGCTACCTGACCGGCAAGATTGATGAGCATACGACCTTCGCCCCTAACGACATCCGTAGCCGCAATCCGCGCTTCACGCCGGAAGCGATCCGCGCCAACCGGGTGGTGGTCGAGCTGCTCGAACGGATTGCCGCACGCCACAATGCCACCCCGGCCCAGATTGCCCTGGCCTGGCTGCTGGCGCAAAAGCCCTGGATTGTGCCCATTCCCGGCTCGCGCAAGCTGGAGCGGCTCGAGGAGAACATCGGAGCGGTGAACATCACATTGACGGCAGACGACCTCGGTGAAATCGCCAAGGCCATGTCACAAATCACGGTGATCGGCGACCGGTATTAGAGGGAAGACAACTAAAAGGAGCGCGTCATGCAAACAGCAAGCCTGGAACAAGAAGTCATCAATCTCTCTACAGAGAAATGGCGCTGGATGTCAGAGCGCAACACAGACACCCTTGACGCTCTCTTCCATGAAAAGGCAGTCTTTGTCCACATGGGCGGAGCCTGGGGCAAAGAACAGGAACTCGACATTATCAAAAGCGGAGGCATCCACTACAAGCAAGCGGATATCCATGAAGTATCGGTGACTATCATTGGCGCAACGGCCATCCTGCTAAACAGAATTACGCTGCTCGCCGTTGTTGGCGGCAATGAGGT
This sequence comes from Chloroflexota bacterium, assembly GCA_019873725.1. Classification (GTDB taxonomy): domain Bacteria; phylum Chloroflexota; class Anaerolineae; order B4-G1; family SLSP01; genus DSWT01. The sequence continues at coordinate 10,254 of JAIOAS010000169.1, forward strand.
CACCAATCCCTTTATGGTGACAGAAGTGTATGTGCAGCAAGAGGATAGCTGGAAGTTAGCGTCGCTCTCGTTCACCCGGCTGCTAACCCCAGAGCAACCCCATTAACGGCAGAAACCTAAGGATAAACCGATGCGAACTGTGAAATTGAACAATACTGAACGATGATGTCCTGTTCGGCGAAGTCTGGTCGAGAGAAGGCCAGCTTTCGCTCCGCGACCGGAGCATCGTAACCGTCACAGTTCTGATGACCAAGGGCATCTTCGATCATTCCTTGAGATATCACCTGGCAAACGCCAGGAACAACGGCGTCACGGCAGAAGAAATGGCGGAAATCATCACCCATGCCGCCTTCTACGCCGGCTGGCCGAATGCCTGGGCGGCGTTTGCTCTAGCAAAGGAAGTCTATAACGAAAATAGCACCGTCTCATAGAGGGAGAGCAGTAAAAACGCGCCGAGAAATACTAAAATCTCGGCGCGCTCTACGGAGAGTAGACAGCAAGAATCAATGACCAACTCAACCGACCGAGCAAATCGGTTCTGACGCAAAAGACACCAGCATCGTTACGCCGGAAGCTGTCGCAAGAACGCCCGCAGTGCCTCCATAAAGACCGGGAACTTCCTTATGTTTATTCCATTCCGTAAAACTCTTCGGGGTCAAAGCCGAGGTAGGTCTCGGTCTGATCGTCGACCGGCGTGATTTCCAGCATCACCAGATGATTGCACGGGATGGTCAATTCCACTTCATACACGCCGTCGTGCTCGAAGAGCTTGCTATCGGTCTGGCACGGTTCGGCGGAGGCCCGTAAAATCCGCAACTGTTCGGGGTTGAGCGTGCGCGGCTTGCCCAGGTTGCTCCAGGTTTGCATGGGATTGGCGTGGTCGCCGCCCACATCTTTTTTCACCAGCAGCGCCTGCTGGCCCAGCGACGGCAGCAAAAGCGTATAAACTTCATCGGGCGACGGTTGGTGATCCCGCAGATCGTGCCAGTTAAAGCCGATGATCACATAGCTGTTGTCGCG